>JACQZI010000001.1 GCA_016207825.1 Planctomycetota bacterium
CCCAACCCGCTCCAACCCCGTAATCTATCTCTATCTTTACATTAGAGACCGCCGTTGATTTCGTCCATGTTATTACCGGATTTACATTCACCGTGAATACCTGGCCTCCAACCGGATATTGTAACGTTAATATACCTTTGATAATAAAAGCATTGCTATTATCAGATATATTCTGCCAATCTGTGCTGGCTGCTTTAATCAAGCAGTTAGATGATACGCGGTCAGGCACCGTCCATATATATGTATTCGTGCCGCTGATGTTACCGACATTTGTGCTCCCTAATCCTGAATCATCCATCTTGTACCATGGACCGCCTGCCCCTTCTGTAGAAAAGCTTAAAGCAACCTGGTTAAATGTGCTTGAGCCACCGGTAGATTTCCAAGTCACGGTTATTGGATTGCCGCCGTATTGCAATATTTGGGCTAACGTCGGCGTAATCACCTCCAAAACGCCTTTTATTTCAAACGAGCTGCCTTCGTTATAAACAGTGCCTTCATCTACTGAGTTGGTTATCTTCATTACGATATTATTAGAAATAGCATCAGGTATTGTCCAACTGGTCGTTTTATCCCAGGCTAATACATCCTTAATCCACTGCCAACCGCCAGCACCGACTTTGTAATATAGCTTAGCAGCCGTAAGATTAGTCCCCGTTACCAACCAGGTAACATTAATCGGCTGATCCACACCAAAAGTTCCGCCGACCGGGAAAGTGAGGGTTAAATCACCCCTTAGCTTAAAAGGATTATTAGAAAGGTCATAAGTATCTTCTGCCGGATCTAACGGAACTGAATCAGCAGCGTTCATAATCCGAACCGTAATCGTAGGTGTTACCGGCGAAAGCTTTGCATCTAAAGGAATCGGCCAGATATAACTTTGCGGACCGTCCCCTCTGACATCATTTACCAATATGTCGTTTACATCAGAAGCAAAATTATCCGTGGAATACTGAATCGTTACATTATAATCGCCGACCTGCGTCCACTGAATCGTCTGGTTTGAACCAACTTTCCAAACCTCTGTTCCAAGGTTCGGAGAATCAACGATAACTTTTCCGCGAACCTTGAAATTATTGTTGGAATAATCATTGATATTAATATCCGCTATATTCGTTGCCGAGATACGGACACCGGTCGAAAGCGCATTATTCGGCACCGACCAGCTATATCCGTATGTTCCTGAAGAACCGCAAACCACGTTATCAATAAGATTCCACGGACCGGCTAATCCATTAACCGAATAATACAATGACACCTGGTTAATAGGCCCGTTAACCGTCCAGGTAATCGGGAATTTTTGGGTTTGATACGTGACATCATACGCCGTAAAGACCTCCGTCCCATCATTAGGATAAATTACCGTAATCGAACCTTTTATCTTAAATGGATTGGCGGAAACTGAATAAACATCGTTCTTAAAATCGGTGCTGGCATCTTCCACGCGAATCTTTATCCTGTCGTTGGGGTCAGGAGTCAAATCAGCCGGAATCGGCCAGGAATAACCTGTGTCAATATCTACCGTTGTATTATAACTATTTACAATCGGTCCAATAATTGCCACGGTCGTTTCATAACCACCAAACGGCCCTGTTCCAGGATTCTTATCTGCATCCTTTAAATAATACAGGTTGACCGCGGTAATAACGCCAGTGGTTGTCCAGGTAATCGGCGTTGTATTACCAATCAAAAATTCCTGGCCTACATATTGACCGGGGTGGTCGTTTGTCAATTGTAACTTGCCGCGGATAATAAACTTCGGCGATATCGCTTCGACATCAGGGTCACCGCCTGCGATAAACGTCGCATCCCTAACCCTAATACGTGCGGTTAAGGTCGGCGTAACCGTTCTTGGAATCACCCAGGGAATGGTATCCGGAGGCGTTGCCTGCGAAGGCACCACGACAAACGGATAAGTAAGCCCATCATCCACTGAACATTCTATCCTGACATTGGTAATATTTCCTGTCCTAGTCCAGCTAATAGGCAGGCTGACATTTACATAATTGATATCATTAATCAACGGATTATCAACCTGCACCTTGCCGCATATTTTAAAGTATTTGGACGGGTCAATAATATATTCCGAATAAGGCTGCGTTCCCCCTTCAAGGGCGCGCAATGTCCTTATCCTCATCCTTACATCATAATTAGCGCCCAATGTTGAGGTAAGCGGAATATTCCAGGCTAAAGAAGTGCCGGTAAGGCCGGTAGCAATCAAAATAGTCGGTTCGCTACCGCCATCAAAAGTATCCCTATCCCATTCCAAAACTAATGGATTGGTCCCATCAGTCATGCCGGTATTAGTCCATTCAAGCAACTTCTGTGTCCCCACCACCCATTTCAAGTCACTCCAAACACCGGTTGAAGTATCAATGGTAAGCTTGCATCTAACCGTAAAGAGAGGAGAATTATTAATTATCAGTGGATTACCCGTTTCGTATATCCTGATTTTTCCCGTTGCGTCGGCAATATCGGCAACTTGAGGCGTCCACGGATGAATCCCGTCATTTGCCGTTCCTGCAACAACCGTTATTTCATCCCCGTCAAATGTCCCATCTTTAGCGTATTCAATGGTAACCGGACCTACTCCGCCTTCAGATGTCCATTCAATATTATACGGCGTTCCTACATACCATTTATCCGTTATAGTCGGGGTAAGTACGGTAATTGATTTCACTAATTCGTTACTGATAGTGAAATCGGCATCGGATAAATCCACCAAACCGTTATTCGTGGAAATATTCATCCGGCACTTGGTTGAAACCGTATCAGAAACGCTGTTCCAATCCCATGATTTCGAGGCAATATTTATTCCGGTTACTAATGGATGCCATGTCTGCCCGGCTTCCCCATATTCTGTATAATAACCGATATCCACGGTCGTGCCAGCTGAGCCGGAATAATCCCAGGTGACTCCACCCGGATAACTATTACCCGCGGTAAAACTTTCGCTACCATTAGGCGTTTTAACCTCAAAGTAAATATCACTGCAATAAACACTGTCTAACACCACTGGCTGCAACCCATTGGAAACAAGGTAAGCCCTAAACTTAAATGTTCCGGGATTCGTAAATGAACCCCATTTAGTCCTGTCTAAGTCACTAAGTAAATTAGTTCCGCTTGCATATGTAGGCGCGCCTCCCAAATTCTGCCATCCACCATTATAATACCACCAATTAGTCCCATTATCAGGCGAGAATTGGTATTTAACTACGCCCTGATTTCCCGCACCTAACACCTCGGAAACAGTAACCATGGCGTTCGCATACATCTGCCCGCTAATAGGCGTTACCCATGGCGTATTGGCCGCATAATAAGGCGTATGGCTTACGCGAATGCCCTCTAAACGCGGCGTATATTTCATGGTCTCTAAATTTAGAAACGCCTTGTATTGGAAGTATTTGCCCAAATTAGAACTACCATTACTCTTGGTAATTGACTGGCCTGTACCCACAGTATAATATGTATTAACCGTGCCGTCCGGCCCGACAAAACTACCAGGAGGCGGATTGGTGTCGCCTGAACGCACCTGGAATTTCAAGCTCAATGCGCCGTGTTTATAATGCGCAAGAACCTCTGCGGCGGACAAAGCTCGGTTATGCACCGCTACCTCATCAATATAACCATTAAACGCCCAAAGAGTCTCGGCATCTGAACCAATCCATATGGGATTAGCCCGGTTAGCCACACTACCGGAAAATGAAACTGCGCTGCCCGCTTCCCCATTACTATAAACAATAATGCGCATCCCATCGTAAACCAGGGCGACATGGTTCCATTTATTATTATTCAACGCCAACGGGCCGTAAGCAAAGGTTGACTTATCAATACCGTTGAATGATACCCAGCCAAACGGTATCCCATCTGCCCCAAGTCCCAGATAAAACTCGTTTTGGTCTATTCCATCTCCTTTGGCAATTACAGACTGTTGCAAAACATCGCCTGTTTTTATCCAAGCATCTAAAGTGATCTTATCCGTCCAGTTAAAAGAACCGGTATCCAAGACTTCTATATAATTATCCACGCCATCAAGCCCACCTGAATAACCGCCGAATCTATAGAAAGCGCTATTCGTAGTAGCTCCATTTTTAGCAGTGCCGTGATTATTTCCGCCCGATGCATCAACCACTTCATTAGCGGTCCCGTTCCACAAGGATTCATTCATGTGGTAAAGCCCAACCAGGCCGGAAGCCGATGTTAATTCATCACCGAAGTACTCATCCTCTGCCCATTTAATCTGGTTCCATTGGACAATGGCCCCCTCAAGGGTTGGATTAATCACAGGTGAGGTGTAAATACCTGAAGTCCTGTAGCCGACATGATTTTGTTTATATATCGCCACATCATCCAAGACTCCGTCAAATTTAGAGCCTACAAGCACCGGATTATTAGTCGGTTTTACGATAAACGCCTGATTATAAGAAGTTTCTTCTATGATTCCTACCCCATCCTGTGCGATTTCAAGCTTTATGGTCGTCCCGTCAAAACCGGCGGAAATATGATACCAAACACCATTCGTCCAACTGTTCTTACTGCTGGAAAAAGAATAAGGGTCAGAGCCATAGCGGAAGAGGTCGCCATCATCTATTATCATTCCGCATCCTAAATACAAGGCATCATCAAACCCGGTTGCAACAAATAAAGAAGAAGCCACTCCATACTGGCCTCCATTAGTTAAACCCAGCGCACCCAGTTCGGTGCCGGTGTTATAAGTCGGCTTCCAAATAGACCCGTCAAATTCTACAACCCGGGCGTAGTTGTAATCGGTAGTGAAACTCCGTTTCCGACCGCCAACTGCGTAGAGCTTGCCGTTAAAAACTCCCAATCCTTCAATATCATATGGATAACCCGGGCTGGCGTATGAAATTGCCCATGTCGCGCCATCGGTAGAGGCATAGATATCACCATCTCCTGCAGCGCCGCCGGTAGTATAAGGATATGAAGTGCCTGTCCCAGCATAGAGTTTCCCGGCATAAACAGCAAGAGAGTGGATTGTCCGCACATTCCCGGATACTAATACACGGTTCGCCCATGACTGGGTAGCCGGGTCAAAGGCAACCACATTGGCAAATCCATCCACTAACGCGGGTATGGCGCCTATGCCCACATATAATTTGTCACCAAATAAACAAAATGCTTCTACGTTTGAGTGTCTTGTAACATCGGTCTTTTCATCAAAGCCCTTACCTGCACCGCGCAATGCATCATCATCCTTACGCCAACCGGCTGTCGGGTTATAGACCCAGATATCCCCTTGGCCAGCTGTGGCACTGGTAAATCCGAGGAACAATTCGCCATTAAGGTCATACATCGCAGTAATCGCAGTATAACCGTAAGCAGCCGTAACCTTCTCCTCTAATCCCCTGCCCGCACCCAAACCCCATAACGCTATATCCGCATTATTATCTTTGTACCATGTGCCGGTCGCGCCATCTTGGATAAACAGGTCGGCATCATCCGCGGTTATGCCCATTCCGACCAAAAGGTCAAGGGTACCATCATTATTAAAGTCATAAACACAAGTTGAATAAATACCCTCATAGGTGCTGTCACTCTTGGTAAAAAATGCCGCATCTTCAGCCCAGACCGTCCCATCATAGTAATAAAGCCGCGGGTCGGGCAGGTTCGCAGCGTCACCGCTTACCCCTGCATAAAGCCGGTCTTTGTAAACCGCCATCGGTTGATGGACTATCCAATATAAATTATTAGGGTCGGTTAAACTGTCTAATCCGGACATAAATGTCCATGTCGGTGGCGGCGGGTCATTATCATAAAGGACAAGATCCAGTTTTCCGGTCGTCTTATTAAACCTGAGTTCATAACTGTCTTTTTTCCTGATAATAGACATCTGAACAGGGGCGCCGGCAGTAAAGTTATTGTCAAACTTCACCCATGCCTCCAGCCCTAATTCCTTTTTGAGAAGCGTATCGTTAGTATGGGTTACATAAAGATAATCATCTGTCCCGTCAAAACGCAGGCAGTTGCTGAATCCGGCTTTGCTTGCCTCTTGGGTCGGCTTGGCCGCGGCAACACCCTTGCCCAACCAAGCCGTATCTGAATTAGCGCCTTGCATGGCAGAATCATCTATCTTGTCGTCCCCTATAGCATCATCCATCTTCCAGAGAGCAACGATATTATCTTCATTGCCTGTACGCGGCGCGCTTCCATTATAGGTCGATAGTAATCTAATATAATCAGTATTCCAGACAGTTTGGCTATAAGTGCCAGCATCAAAATTGACCTGGGTATTGTCGCTATAAGCGCCGGGATTGACCGTGACGGTCTTTAATGCAGGAGTGGCATCGGCATTTGACGGCTTCTCCAAATAAGCCTTATACTGGAAATAGCGCCCGGTCCGGTTAAAACTAACACTGGCCGTGGGTAATATAGGGTCAGTATAATAGTCGCCGACACCGGTCGGACCGGTAAAGTTAATCCCGACGAAGTCGGGGTCATCTGAAGCACGCACCTGGAACTTAATCCCATAGCCATCTGTATAATATTTCCTGATTTCTGATTCCGTAAGTACCCGGGCCTTATACAAAGCAACCTCGTCTATAAAACCATTAAAGTATTGAGATGCCGGTGTCCTTAACCTGCCTATTTCCAAGGCGAAAGTCGCAGCGGTAATATCAATTATCGGGTCAATCGTCCCTGTCCCTACTAATTCACTATCCACATAGATAGATATTACATCAACATTACGGGTAACGGTAACATGATACCATTTACCCGATGTTAATGCTTTGGACGTGGTTATATCTGTATTAGCCACTTCGGTCGGGGCACCGGGGTCATCTACCCATAGGAGTGAAAAAGTAAGCATGTTAGTACTATCAACCCATAACTCCCAACCACGGTTATTAGCAAAAACCGCTCCATCATCGTTCCTTTTCTGGATAATGGTCTGGTTAACGCCAACAGTAGAAAGATTAATCCACGCTGATATGGTAAAATTACCTATTCCGAATTGCAGGTCTGCCTGGTCAGCTACGCTGACATACTGGCTGGATGCACTCACGAAATTGCCTGACTGATTAAAGACCGCGTTAGTGCTTGAGAATCCGATTCCTCCATTACCTGTCCCGTTATTAGCCGTGCCGGCGGTAGCGCTGTCGTTCCAGTTATTGTTCATATGCCAGATAGTTACCAGGGAAGTATCGTTATTAGGAACTTCTAAACGACTATCAGTCCACTGCAATCCGGTCCATGTCTGTGACGAGCCGTTATCAATTACCCGGCTGGTAAAGTCACCGGTCGGATAATATCCGCCGTTGGGCTGGCGTGCTAAGCGGACATAGGCGCCATCTGAATCAAAGGCATCAAGATTAGCGGAAGAATATCCTGCTTGTTCATAGCCGCGCGGGGCCGCGGCGCTGTTATCATCGTGGATAAAAGTATTAGCCGGCTGCTGGATAAGATGGGCAATACCAGTCGGGGTGACTACTTCAATATATGATTCCTTGCCAGGCTCAACCGTATAACCGCCCTGTGTCCCCGGGTCAAATTCCCAGGTAAAAACCAGGGCGTAAATAATAAGCGCGGTAGAGGCAACAATTACAACAGCCGGAAGAAGAGCACGCAGGATGCGGCCAAGACGGCTCGATTTCGGAATTCGGAATTCGGAATTCGGAATTCCGGATTCGCTATTCGTTTCGCTCCATCCTGTTTCGTCTTCTACTTTACGGTTTTTATTATCGTTCATTTCCTGTCTCCATCTGTGTAATCTGTGGCTTATCCCGCTATTGCTAATACCTTTCTAAAATCCTTATCCAGATGCTCCAGCAAACGCTGGATGGCATCTACCTCTTCCTCCTTGAAATACCTTGCCCCGCATGCCTGGCAGCCAAACGCCGGCACCCCTTCCAGGGATAACTGGTATCCATAACGGTTAATGGTATACCTGGACTTAATTTCCGCTATTTCGTGCCCGCAATTTGCGCATTTCATGTTTCTACCCTCCTTTCACACCTATAAACAATAGCAAATACCGTGCCAATTATTCATACAAGTAACAATTTTCCAATGAACACTAAACAATTATATGCGTAATCAACTCAAACCTTATTTAAATCATTTTCACTCTTGAAAAAATCGCAATCCCTTCTCATTGCTCATTGTTCACTGTTCATTCTACCCTTATTTCTGTTACCCTATAGTAACATTGTATTACCAAGCGGTTAATATCCATAAACCCGTTACATAACGGTAACATTTCAGGTAAATTACGGGAAAAGTCCGGATTTTTCCGTAACTCATAACCATTTGATTTATAAGGAATAATACCTTACGGGGGTACCTCCCCCCACCCCCCGCCTTACCGTACCAGGAAATAGCCAAGAGAATCCCCCTCCCGTAACCATTCTCCTGCCCCCGCCAAACAGCTCCCATATAGCCATGTAATAATTACCATATACTTACTAAAAGGTTACGGTATATTCCGCGAAAGATTACCCCGCTATAATTTGGAGGAAGCATCCCCCCTCCCAGAAGATTACATCGCTCATCACAAAAGATTACGGTATATTCCCCAAAAGACTATAGTAGACTCTCACAACGAAATTTCACTTCCCACTACCACCACTTACCGTTTCCCTGCTAAAAAGCCGATTAAAGACACTAAGAGCCTGTTTCACAACCTTCTTTTTTGTCATTCCTGCGGAAGCCCGCCTGACCGGACGGGCAGGCAGGAATCCAGGATCCCCCGTCTGGACTATAGTGACAGAAGGGGCGTTTATTTGTTATGAAATACGCTCTAAGATTACAAAGAACCTTCATCCCAATCATTGACAACCCGCTTGGCTAATTTAAAGAACAGATTAAATCATGTATTTTCCTGCAGTGAAACCGGAAGAAAAATTTACACAGAAATTAAATATTTCACTTGACATTACACTCTTTTTAGGATAAATTATTGTCAGGCTGAAAAGAAACGATGCGCTATGAATAGCTACGACTTAAACGAAAAGAATTTAAACGGGTTCACTTTAGTAGAACTCGTTTTAGCCATTGTGATTTTAACCATAGGCATCATGGCTCTCATGACAAACATCATGCCGGCGATGAAGTTGGAAGAAACCTCGCGGAGCTTTGACATTGCCAAATCTGCGGCAACCGATAAGCTGGAAGAAATCGCCGGATATGATTTTGACAGCATCTGCACCGTATATAGCGGCACCAATTTTGCGGCAAGCGAACTGGGCGATAACGCCGGTTATATCAGTATAGATAACTCCAATACGGAACTGCTCGATATAACCGTAACTATCAGCTGGTGGAGCGGGGCTTTTCCGAATACACCCTTAAGCTTACAGATGAAAACAATGCTCACGAGGTCAGACCAATGATTAAGAGTAAAACAAAATGCCGGGGGTTCACTTTGACGGAGTTGATCATCACCATGGTAATATTGGCCATTGTTTTAACTACGGTATTAACCATGCTTTTCCAAAGCCAGGAAAGTTTCGATTTTGCCAGCGCTAAGTCGTCTCTGGAAACACGCTCATCATTACTGATTGACCGGCTGACCCAGCACCTGCCGGAATGTAAAATAGTTTCAGCACCGGTTACCGGCACCCACCACGGTTCCATTACCATCCAGATACCTGTCTTGGTAACCGGCACTTACTGGTCTGCGGATGGCGCCTCCATTAACTGGGGAGCTAATAACCAACCGGGATGGACGATAACATACCAGTATGTCGTTTCAAACACTCTTGTTGAAGCTACAACCGGCTTTGATTATAATGGTGATGGCGACCTCGGAGAAACCTACGACTCCGGCGAAATCCAGATGGTCTTTAAGGATTCAGGCGGCACCGTGCAAGGCACTCACCCCATAGGCGCGGATATCGTCACGGTTCATACTGATTGGGAAAACGATTTAGACGGCAACGGCGCGCTTGACCCTATATTTTACCGTGTCGACCAATCAGGGAATGAAAACACGATTAACGGAAACAGGATTATCGTTAATTTCTATATGATTGCCATAGACGGAAAAGGACGTGTCATATTCATGAATAAAAAAGAATCCAGAACTTTGAGGAATCCGCAATGACGAAAAAAACTACTGGTTCGGCGTTATTCACCTCTTTGGTTGTTATTATCCTTGTTCTAGGCTTGGTTCTTGCATATATCGGGATGGCGGTCTCCCAAAACAAGCAATCCCTGCAAAGCGCCCAGTTTAATAATGTAAAACAAATAGCCAATGCCGGCCTGGAAATGGCACGCTTGGTGCTCCTTGCCGGACATACCAATAAATGGGATGATGAACTAACCGCCAGCCGTAATAATGAGCTATCATATAATCCAAACGATACGCCGATTAACGCCGGCACAAACCCTGCCATGTTCCAATGGGCGCGTGATATCAACTATAACGACGGCCGTTACTGGGTTATTATTTACGATAATAACGACGGCGACGGTAATCTGCTTGCCGATAAGGACGATAAGGTAAATATCAAGGTAAGGGGTTTTATTCCGAATTCTATCATAAACCCGAACATACCCAACGAAAGCATCATTGTCGCCATGCTGCGCTATAAACCGCCTCTTTACCAGCCGAATGCGGCAATAGTCTCAGGCGGCGACATGAAAATTAGCGGTAATCCTGAAATATTGGGCGATAATGGAACCGTCATAGTTAACGGCAGTATCGATATCGGCGGCAATGCAATCATAGCCCAGGATGTCTTAGCAACAGGAAACATCAATATTACCGGCAACCCTTCTATCGGCGGCGACCAGCAGGAATTCGCTCCCCCGCCGGACATCCCCCCGATAACCCCGTCCGATTATTATTCATACCGCGATTTCCGCCTTGCTTCAAACGGCAAAGTTTACGACACCTCGGAAACAATGGTTTGGGACACCATGGTTTCGGGTGAATACCAGGGGTGGCAGTATGATGGCGCGGGCAAATGGACTTTAAACGGTAATTCCGCTTCGAATTATACATATTATATAGAAGGCGATGTAAAGATTTCCGGAAACCCCGGTTTACCCGGTAATCCCTGGCGGACTACGTTGATTACAACCGGTTATCTTGATATCTCCGGAAGCCCCAAAGTTGCCCCAAATGAAGAAGGAACACTATATATTGTCGGGCGAGACGTAAAAATAAGCGGAGCCAATTACCAGCAAACAGAACAGGCACTGATTGCGGCCCATGAACAGGTAAATATCTCCGGCACATCCTCTTACCTGGGCTCAATACTTGCGGAAGATGCCGAAGACGTTTGCGACCTGGTTACCACGGCAAGCGAACTCTCCATGGATATAAGCGGAAACCCCTCTTTAACCTATAACGGCGCTTTAACTACCATACTAAAAGCAGGCGACCCGGTGGTGATAATATTGGGAAGAAAAGACGAGAAGTAATATAAGAAACTAACACGAATAAGACGAATGGAACGAATAGCACGAATTAAATTTCTTATTCGTGTAATTCGGCTTTATTCGTAAGATTCCTGTTAAGAAGTTTGATTTATGCAATATGATATAAAAGGGAGGTTGTTATGGTAAACAACGTTTCAGGGAATAGGGTCTCGCCCTGCACCAGAACGGTACAGGGCTCGGCGCTTTTCATCTCTTTAATCGTCCTCTTTATGGTCCTGGCAATTTCGGTTACTTATTCGGAACTCACGATTAACCAGAACAAAGCCGTAAACAGCACGATTAATTATGCAACCGCCTCGGAGACCGTTATGGCCGGTTTTGATATGACGAGAGTAGTTTTATCAACCGGACATGGCAACGGATGGGATGATGAACTAACCGCCAGCTATAATAACCTTGCTACTTATTCTGAAGGTGATGCCCCGCTGATGGTTGGGACATCTACCGCCGGATTCCAGTGGGCGCGTAAAATAGCCTACGAAGACGGCTGGTTCATCACGGAAATAATAGACAATGACGACGGAGACGGCAATATCCTGAATGATTTTGACAGCAAGATAACCATAAAGGTTACTTCAATGCTTCCGGACGGCTCAATAAGCGAAGTGCAGTCACTCGTGCGTTACCTCCCGCCGGTTTACGAACCGGATACGGCTATCGTAACCAACGGCACTCTCCAGCTTGACGGCAACGCCACGATTACCGGAACCAACGGAACCATTTACGCCAATGATGATGTTGAAATAAAAGGCTCTGCCGTGGTTTTGCAGGATGTCTATTCAACCGGGACAGTCACCGGAGACGAAAAAGTCGGCGGAGAATGTTACGAAGGCGCTGCTCCGACGGACGTCCCAGGAATCACACCATCTGACTATGCCAACCTCAAAGATTACCGCATGGCAGCCGACGGGAAAATATATACCGCGGCAGGCGGTTTAGTCGGCGACGCTACATCTGGACGGGTTTTGGGATGGGATTTTATCACCGCCGGGGGAAAGAACGAATGGAAATACAATGATAATATCGTGCATAACGGGACTTTTTACGTTGAAGGCGGAAGGGATGTCGATATCGCCGGTTCACCAGGCAGCATTGGCGTTCCCTGGCAGTTAACGCTCCTGGCAACCGGTAATGTAAAAATAACCGGCTCTCCTGTAATGATGCCGGATGAAACCGGTGTCTGCATCATGGCAGGCAAAGATATATCCTGTGCCGGCAATCTTACGGTCCTTAACGGTGTGGTCGGATGCCACGAGCAGATGGAAATATCCGGTTCAGTCAATATCCAGGGAAACCTGGTCATCGAAGACGCCATCGATTCCGCCGGCAGCCTGGTAACGCTTAAACCGAATGCATTTGACGTAGCCATCGGCGGCTCGGCTACGATTAATTATAACGGCGGCTTGACAACCTTCCTGGAAGCCGGCGACCCGTGCCTGAGAATAATGGGGTTAAAAATAATAAGATGAATATGAAATTAAAGTTATTAGTTATTAGTTGTTTGTTGTTAGTAGTGCTGTTTGTAGTTACATCTATTTTCCCGTTATCCGCAGATACAGTGGTTCTAAAAAACGGCTCAACACTGGAGGGAATAGTCGTTTCCGAAGACGACGAATCGATTATCCTTGATGCGGATGACATGAAAATGACCATTAAAAAGAAGGATATTGAATCTATTACCAAATCCGAATATGTTCCGCCTTCGGAAAGCTACAAACCGCCCCAGGAAAAACCGGACGACTTACAGCATTCATCTGAGGTAACACCGGTAAAACCGATTACACCCACAGACCCAACAATATCAACTTCCTCTTCAGATCCCGGCAACATAACTGGTATTGCCTTAAGCGATGACGGTAAAACCCCGGAACAAATAGAGATAAACAATATCCTAAAGAAACTCGTGGATCCGAACGAAAAAGAGCCCTGGAAAATATCGCCTGAATTAACTGAAAAAGGGAAAAGCGATATTTCCTACCTGATATCATTGATGGTTTCCCCTTCAAATAACGTCAATATTCGGCGTTGGATTATTTACGCCCTGGGACAAATCATGAGCTCCAGCGACCCCGAAAGCAGCGTCGGGGAAAAAACCGCCACTGCGCTTAAAGGGGTATTATCAGACCCTGATGAGATAATCCGTTCTGCGACAGTGGAAGCACTGGGACATTTCAAGCCGCCCGAAAAGCTCTCTCATTTAAAAGAGGAGAAAGACACTTTGGGTCAGCTTAAAAGCCTGATGAAATCCATCATGGAAACCGACACTTCAGTTTCCGTCCGTTTCCAGGCGATTAATAACATTGCCGCCTGGTATGATTTTTCCGCTGTCCCTTCTTTAATTAAAGCGCTTGCCAGCGAGGACGGCACAATCCGTTCCGCCGCTTCAGATGCTCTGGTAAAATTCATCAATTTGCCCCAGGAAGAGCAACCCAAATATACAAAAATCACTTACGATATAATCCCTATGCTAATTCCTAAATTAAGAGAGAATCAATTGGTCATCCGTAAGGAAATATTGGCGATTCTGGGCAAAGTAAAAGATAAACGTGCCTTTGACGTCTTAAGACAACTGATTACCGACCAGAATCCGGAAATCAGGATGCTTGCCGTAGTCGCTTTGGGAAGCATGGTAGATAAAGAAACCGTTGATATCCTGCTTGATATGATGGAATCGGATTCCGACAAAGCAACGCGAATACAAATATTGCAGGTATTACAAACCATCAAGATTGAGGCATCTATTCCGCGCATTATTGAAATCCTTAAAGACCCTGATAAGGAAATCCGCTATTCCGCCTCGCGGGCATTGCGGCAAATCACCGGGAAGGCATTAGGCGCCACCTATGAATTATGGAAAGACTGGTGGGATAAACTGCAGGGGATTAAGTAAAGATTAACACTCCGCTTGGGAATCCTGACAAATCGGTTTAGGATTTTAGCCCATCAACTAAATATAACATGTTTTCAGCCTGCCAAATAGAATATAAGTTGGTTTTAGAAAGGGGATGGCCGGGGGGTGGTGGGGGTGGGAGGTATTTCCCCGCACAGGCTAACTTCAAAACCGAGGGATAGCCTTTGGTCTTACTTGACCATCCTTTTGGTAAAACTAACCCATCATTCAGGCCGCGCCAAAGTCGTCGTCTAACAATACATAGTCTACGATTAAATAATGCGTGTTCGGGTTATGAATTAAACTACTCCGGCGGGGTATTTAAACCCACCCGTGTAACCGGTGAGTCTTATGTAACTATTTGGTGAATCATAAATAACCCTTTGATAAAACCCGGCCCTGCCTTTAGCGAAACATAAGTCTGGAATAAATTAATCAGAGGCATGCGTGTGATTTATCAGGTCCCGGTATGTTTTTATTGCGAGCAATAATTATCAAAACTCGTGCATGACGGCGATGGTGGAGCTTTCCCAGCCGTATAACGCTTTGTTGGTAGGTGTAAAATAGGCAATCACCAAACGAACCATCACCTGGCGCGCGCCGGTCGGTCCGATAATCTGCACCTCAAACCCGTGCGGGAAGCCGGCGCCAGCCTGGTCTGCAATACCGAATTTAGGCACCGCGACCGGGACAGGGAAATCAGCAGTTTTGTTCCAGGCAACACTGCTCGTCCCAAACCCCAAATAGCCTATTATACTATAAGAATTATCTCTCTGGACCACATATAAATTATTAGGCGCATCATCGATATTATCATCATCGGCATCATCTATATCATCGGTATCATACTCATAAAAAGCCGTATCAGGCGTGTTGCGCGGGAGCCAGAAATAAGTTATTCCACGCTGGCTATATAAAGCATCAGCCATGGTCGCGCGGGAAATAACCGCGGACATCGCCATTATCTGCTCATAATCGGCAAACTCCTTGCTCTGCCATCTTATCAAACGCAGGCTTGAAGGCCTGCCTGCAAAAGAGGTGTTATTAGGGGAAAGATAATAATAAACCAAGCGGTAAACATTTAGCCGCCGGAGAGCGCCGCCTACGGTTGTGCTGAAAGGGTTCATTTCCTGTATAAATAACAGGGCATTACCGGTCCGGCTGACCGTGGTATCCAACCGGAAGGTCCCGGTCTGGTCTATCTGGGGCAAAAGGGTTCCGGTAAGGACCGGATAAGACGCATCAAGCTGTAACCCGGTATGGTAATCAATCCCCAGCGAATTATTCTCATAAACCATCCGTGATTGAGTCACTTCCAGGTTAATCTGGTCAATCGTTTTCTGCCCCCATTCGGTCATAAAGGAAGTGGCCTGTAAATTTTCGCTCGATACGTTGATAGAAGAAATCAGCTCATAGGAAGCTATCATGACCAGGGATAGCAAGGAGATAACTATCATCATTTCAACCAGTGTTAACCCCGCCTCGACTCGCTCGCCTCGCTTCGGCGAAGCGGGCCGTCTTTGGCGAAGCTGGCCGCTTATCTTATTATACTTCATAATGCTTCACTGCCAAAACTGGGTTGCGCTTATCTATTAATAAATATTTTCTGCCGGTGGTAAGAATAATGCCGCATCTGGTTGACGCGGTAAGCCTCAAGTCTCAGGATATAACTGCCTTCAGGGAAAAGCACTGTATCGGAAACATCCCAGTCATAACCTTCATTTGCGCCGGCATACACATCCGTCAGCCATAAGCCCTGGTCAGGAATGCCTATAGTAGCATCGGAATTATCCACGACATGCTTCCATGTCTGTCCGTTATCACTTGAATAAAGCAACGCATAACGCAAATCAGATTCCGTTTCGGCAAAGCCATCCGCATAAGCCGAAGTGTATTTCTGCCCGTCCCAGCGCTTCCATTCAATCGACCAGGTAATTGATATGGCTGAAGGATCATTCAGCTCTGTGGAAACATTCGGGGTTTCAAGCTCAGCCCGGGGAAGCTGGACAATGCGGCTGGGGGTGCCGGTTAATCCGCAGGTCAGGAAACTATGCATTAGGCTTACCACCGCATACCGCCCGATAAAGGCTGAACCGCTTTCCACTGTTTTATCCAGACCGTTAACTACAATAAACGCATTGGAAGCAGATGGATTGGCAAGCCTGATAAGCGAACTTCCCCGCCAGTCCACGCCGTCCTGATGCCCGTAAAGCTGTGTATTTACCGTTGCGGTGCAACGGAGATTCGAATACTCGTTAATGCTGAATTCAGTGGGAACCGCCCCCCAATCATTATCAAGCCTGAATGGGCGGCTGATAGCCGCGGAGGATGGCATCGGGAAATTATAACCATTAGCCATAATCGTCCCGTCTGCGGTTATCGCGCCGGTCGTGCCGTCACGTCCCGTATGGCGGAATGTTGAAGTTGTCGTCCCTATATTGAAAAATGAAGTGCAACCATAAGCCTGCGTCCGGCGGACGCAATCCAGGCCGGAAAAAGTCGTTCCCCGATTAAGCCATTTGGCGTTTGCCGCCGTAATATCACTCCGGCGGATGCGGATAAAGGTATTTGCCACACTGCCGGTATTAAGATTTCCGTTTACCGTCCACTGCGCAGAATAAACCCCGTCCGGATAATTTTCTCCCAGCCAGGGCATCCCCCACCAATAAGGCGTAACGCTCTCCCTGATGTATTTCACCCCGCCGGTTTGGTCAGTGGTTATTGACTGCTCATTACGGGTGCCTGTGCCGCCGTCAAAGGGTTTGCGCGATGTCGGAATGCTGTTGGCAAATCCGTTGGCGGAGTCATACCCGATTTCATTGCCTATTCCCATATAATAATAAGACCATCCGGTAATGCTGGTATAAACGCAATTTGCTCCGGTCAAAGCTGTCCTGATAAACTGGAAATACCTGGGTACATCTATCTCCATCCTGTCACCGCCGGTTCCACCGCCGCCATGCCAGCCATCCAACGAATCACCGGTGCCATTAACAAGTGTAGAGCTGATGCCGGGCCAATCGCTGATAGTATTATAACTGCCGTCGCGCAAGTTATCAAAATACCAGTTATAACCGTTATACGCACGCACATCCGAATAAGGGCAATGGCGCGGGTCACCCTGGAACTGGTAACGTTCGCTGAAGGGAACATTATCAATGCTATTTGTCCGCCAGATATAAGTTGAAGAAAGATTTGGCGGCTTATTCTTAGTAGGCCAGACCGTGCCGGTAGTCAGGTCGTCATTTATCCGTGTATGGATTTCAATTACATCGCTGGCAGGATTACCCAATTCACGAACTACCGCGGCGTTATTAATCGTGATAAGCCAGCGCGCGGTATTCTTAGGCACGGTTGAACAGCGTAAAAACGGCAGGCTGCTATTGCCCTGTAAGCCGTATACATAACCACTCGAAGCGGCATAAACCAGAGAGCCTCCCGCTCCGACATTATAAGGGTTAGTAGCGGTCATCACTGTCCATGAATTACCGGAGATGGAATAACGCCAGAACGCGGTATTTCCGGCGCCCTGGAAGGCGTAGATAAAATCACCTGAGCCGGGATAAACCAGAGCCCCGCCGCTGATAGCGCCTGTGCCGACATTACCGGGAGCATTCGTCATTGAAACCCAGGCATTCCCTGAAATGGAATAGCGCCAGAATGCATTGCTTGCGGCTCCGCGGAAGGCATAAATAAAATCCCCTCCGGTAGAAGCTAAAGCACCGCCTGCGCCGACATTAGCCAAAGCAACCGCCATGGCAGACCATGAATTTCCTGAAATGGAATAGCGCCAGAAGGTATTGGTCGTAGCTCCGCGGAAAGCATAAATAAAATCGCCTGTTCCGGGATAGCATAACGCGCCGCCTGTCCCAACAGCAGCCGGTGCAGCCGCCCTGGCTGTCCATGAATTTTCCGTATAATACTGGAAAGTGGTTTGGTTATTTCCCCTTAAGGCATAAATACGGCCGTTGGAAGGCACATAGGCTAATGAACCGCCTGCTCCGACATTGGACCCGTAATTCGCCTTTCCGGTCCAAGAATTACCTGAAATGGAATAACGCGAGAAAACCTGGCTATTCCCTCCTCGCAGGGCATAGATAAAATCGCCTCCTGTATAAGCCAAAGCCCCCCCATCGCCAATAGTGCTCGGCGCATTCGCCATTACATCCCATACGTTTGTTGTATTTGTCAGGTTCTGGCTAAAATTACCTGCCGCTTCAACAGGACAGGGAATATAATCCATCCCGTATAACCGGCGGTTGGCATCCAGCCCGCCGTTATCACCCGTGTGAGGGGTCCTTAACGGCGTAAAATAAAGCTTGATGATCGTCCGGTCATTTCCTCCATCATACTCGGTCGTGGCATACATCTCATTAATGGAAGAACCGGTTCCGGTGGTTACCGGAGCCGGTGAAATCACCGTATAAGCATCCGCAATAGTATCAAGAGGCGACTGATCGGTTCCCCCTTCAATACAAGCGATTGATAAATCGCCTGCTGTAGTCAGGTTCATATCCGGAATAACCAGACTGATACAGGTTGCTGTGGTCATAAAATTATTGCCTGCTATAGAAGGGTCTTTCAGATATGCATAGACACGTAGTTTCAAATCATCCGCAAGATTATAGCGTATATTCTCAGGATGGGTAACCGCACGCCACTGCGGGTAGTTCGCCGGGTCTTTCGCCGCATCGGAATAATTCCGGATAGACGGCATGGGAATCAATTCCCCGTGCAGGTTGATAAAAAGAGAATTGCGGTAATTGGTCGGATTAAGCACCATATCATCCAAAAGAAGCCGGTAAGTAAGGTCGCCTTGCTCTTCCAATCCTGCCGCCAGGCGGTTGTTATATAAAGCCAGCTCGTCAGGGTAACGCATAGCATGGTTATACTGGTCTGCCAGGGTATAAGGATAAGGATTGCTAGCCGCGTTATAATCATTAGTTGTAGTGCCGTCAATATTGACCCGCGCCTTGACATTGGAAGGCACATAATATTGGCTGACCGCTGAACCTGAAGGCATGCTTCCCGGATAAAAATATACATAATTAATATCTGCGTTAGAATCAACCGCGTCATTGAAATACGGCTTATATTCCCGGTCACGCCCGTAAGCCGCCTTGGTCACCCAATGACGGCGGAATTCCATTCCAGGATTGCGCGACTCCATATCGGTCAGGGCATTTTCGATAAACGGTGTCAGGTACGCCAGATACACCCACCAGCCGGGAATGTTTTCCACTCCCAACATATATACATCATAAACCTGGGTAGTCGGGTCGGTATCACCGCTGGTTGAAACGACTGAGGTTATATCCGCCATGATAGTGGCATCATTGTCTCCCGGTTCAGTGCGGAATATTTTTACCGTGACAATACGCACGTTTGACGCTTCAAATGAAGCGAATTTCCTTACCGTAATACGCCTGGCATAATACCACCGGTTAGAAGTCCAGGTATTCCCGCTAAGGATGTGATCGGGTGAAGCTACAGTTGAATCAATCGTAAGAAAAGGGGAAGTGCCTACACCGTCATCAAAGATATCCAGTGTTGATGCCCCGCCGGATGATTCATTCCCTTCGGCATAAGCCCTTAATTCGCTTATGAGCGAAATAGCTTTCTGGATGGCAAAAGAATGATCCTGGTTTGTGCTTATGGACAGATTCATCGTTGTGAAAAAGCTGAATGACGCGGTAATGGCAATGGCTAAAACCATTACAGCAATCATCAGTTCAACGATGGTAAAACCGTTGCGCAATTTCAGATTTTTATTTTTATCCGCATATTCCGCTTGCGCGTTGCTCAAATCATTTAACCTCATAGATTCCTTTAGCCAAGCGATACTGACCGGTGTATGTGGCTATCTGCGAGATAACATTAGCATCGTAATCTATTTCGGAAATATCGCCGGTTGATTCAATATTCACCTGGTCAAGCGTAACCACCGAACCGTTTATAATAGAAGGCGCGTGCTGATGGTAATGCCCCTTGCAATAAATAATCCCGTTGTAGGCGGAACCGCTGTTTGCCGCGATGGTCAGTGTTCCGGTAATGTAAAAAATACCCGTGCCTTTCAACGGATGGTCGGAATTAAAAGTAGCGTTGCCTTCAAAGAACACTATCTTATAATCAGGAATCGGGTCGGGCAAATCATCCACCGAATCCACATTATAATCGGCAATGGATTTGAGTTCAGCCTCGGTCATCCCGAAAACCGACACGGTTGAAGTATTATAAGGGGTCACCGTAGAAGTTGCGCCAAGCGTACCGGTCACCGTTGCTCCGGGATTAATATTAGGGGCACCCATTCCGGGGGGATAAATCACGCCGAATTTGGTTCCGCCCTGGATTTTACACTTATTCCCGATAACCGTCTGCCCGGGATCGCCGGCGCAAAGAGCCGCCTGGCCCGGCAAAACCATGCTGACCCGCCTGACTTCAGTTGCCAGCTTGACAGACCCTACCACATGATTAGGCCAAACATTGTATTCCAAATCAGGATCGTCTTTTACATATACTATACCTTGCGATTCAATATACCATAATGTCCCGTTACTTAAACCGCGTTGCGTAGAAATATCGGCAACGACTGTTTTGGAAACCACATATCTGCCGTAAAGATTACGGCTCTGGGCGACTTCAAGCTCTCTCACTAAACCGACATCCGCATCATCCGTATCATTGATAACGGGAATATGGTCCATATCCCTTTGGGGAGCAAACGCTATTACCGGCTGCCCGGTCTGCCGGCGGAACCAGGAAAGAGTATCTAATATTCCAGCGCGTGCAATGGCTGTGGTTTGTCCGTAATATTCCATATGTGATTCCAGGGTCATCATGGTGCTCATAAGCACCTGCATTCCTGCGGTGATGGCGCCAACCAAAATCATCATGGTGAACATTGTCCAGACCAAGATTGTTCCTTTTTGCGACTTATTATTTTTATTCATGGGCTTCATCTCCTTCTCACTCGCTAATAGTTTACCCCATGAATATCGTTTTGTCAACATCTTTTTTAAAAATATGCATATTTTTTTATCCTCATCAGGAACATTCAAAACGCGCCAAATCCGCCGGTGTTTTTATGGAGGGATTATCCCCGCAAGCAGGGCAATTATCAGACGGACTGATATCGACTATCCTGAAGCCCATTAAAAGCACATCAAACACTAATAGGCGGTTAATAAGTAACTGGCCGACGCCTGTTATAAGTTTTATCGCTTCAGTTGCCTGGATAAGCCCTCCGATACCGGCAACCGTATTCAATATCCCGGCTTCACTGCAGGTCATAATCGCACCTACCGGCGGCGGCTCCGGGAATATGCATCTATAACATGCACTTCTGGTTTCTTCTTTAAAAGCCTGGGGTTCGGGGTTTAGGGTTTGGGGTTTAGGCAAAATCGTCATCACCTGCCCGCCATACCTTAAAACCCCACCATGGATAAAGGGTTTTCCTGCAATTACGCATGCATCATTAATAAGGTATTTCGCAGCAAAATTATCGGTCCCGTCTATCACCACGTCATAACCGGTTATTATTTTTATTATGTTATCAGCTTTCAATCTTTGCCGGAATGCTTCCACTTCAATCTTCGGATTAAGCTCTTTCAGCCTTTCATTTGCGGATTCAACTTTGGGCTTGCCGATATTTTCTCTCTTGTGGACAATCTGCCTGGGGAGATTGGAAAGCTCCACGGCGTCAGGATCAGCGATGCCGATTTTGCCGACGCCGGCTCCGGCAAGGTATGTCATGGCAGGAGAACCTAATCCGCCCGCTCCGGCAATTAACACCTTTGCACGGCTGATTTTCCCCTGTGCTTCCCTGCCGAAATTCGGCAAGCGTATATGCCGGCTGAACTGCTCCAGATATTCGCTGGAAAAATCCATCATCGTCGGGATTTTACCACGAAGGCGCAAACTCATAAAGAAAATTCGTATCCCCGGGAAAAGCCGGAACACCAACCCTATTCCAACTCTTCTTTCATGCCAAGCACACGCATGCGGTTGAGAAGTGTATTGCGGTGAACGCCTAATATCTGCGCCGCTTCCTGGCGGTTATTGCCTGATTTTATAAGTGCCTTGTTAATATACTCGCGTTCAAACCGGGTTAGCGCCTCTTCCAGTTGCAACCCATTATTCAAACCAGCGTTGTCCGGAACCTTTTTTGAAATAATATCGGCGGGCAAATCCCCAATCGTTATATCCTTACGTTCCGAAATAATCAACAGGCACTGGATAACATTTTCCAGCTCACGGACGTTACCTTTCCATTCGTAATTGACAAAATATCCCATCACATCCGGCGAGATGTTCTTAATGATGCGGTGATATTTCTTGCGGTATAAATTAAAGAAATGTTCTACAAGCAAAGGAATATCCTCCTTGCGCTCGCGCAAAGGGGGAATAGACAAAGGCACGATGTTAAGCCGGTAATAAAGGTCTTCCCTGAATTCTCCCCGTTTGACCAGTTCATTAAGGTCAACATTAGTTGCAGCAATAACACGGACATTTATCGGTATCTGCCGCATTCCGCCTATCCGTTCGATTGAACGTTCCTGTAAAACCCGCAACAATTTCACCTGCAAGTTTAAAGGAAGGGTTCCTATCTCATCAAGGAAAATCGTCCCGCGGTGTGCCAGTTCAAATTTACCTATTCTTTTATATGAGGCACTGGTAAACGCGCCTTTCTCGTGCCCGAACAGTTCACTTTCTATCAGTTCGGGTGGAATAGCCCCGCAGTTCACCGGAATAAACGGGCGGTCTTTCCGATACCCCCCATTATGAATGGCACGGGCAACCAATTCCTTCCCCGTTCCGCTTTCACCCATGATTAAAACCGTCGCGTCGTTATTAACCAGTTTATTTATCATCTCAAAAACGTCTTTTATTTTATTGCTTTCACCCACGATTTCCCTTTTCTTTTCATCATCAATCACCCGGTGATAACGGACTTCTTCTATCAGGCTCGCCTTTTCCAGGGCATTCTTTACCACCATGGTTATCTGGTCGACATCAAAAGGCTTTACCAGATAATCGTAAGCCCCGGCTTTCATCGCGTCTATTCCGTTGCGCAACGACGTATCGCCTGTGAGAACTATTATTTCAATGTCTGAATTTATCTCTTTTATCTTCTTTAGCAATTCTATTCCGCTCATATCGGGCAAGCCAAGGTCAAGAATCGCCAACTGGATATCACGTTTATCTAATAGTGACAATGCCTCGGACGCATTACTGGCAAAGCTGAACTCGTATTCACCGTCGAATATCACCTTGATGCTTTTATGAACGGCCGGGTCATCATCTACAGCCAATACCTGAAAACGATTGTTATCGGTTGTCATTTTTCCAATCCTGTTCTAAACGTCCCTTATCGGTAGTTTTATAGTAAAAGTCGTTCCTTTATCTTTCTCGCTCATCACTTCCAGGTTTCCCTTGTGTTGCTCGATAATTTCCTTGCTGATGGGCAAACCCAATCCCATCCCGCCGCGCTTTGAAGTATAAAATGGCTCAAAAACATATGCTAATTCGGCTATATTCATGCCGTGTCCGGTATCGCTGATGCTTATTTCCACTATTTTCTCGTGTTCATTAGCGCCTAAAAGTTTTCCGTTTGTCGTGATGCCTGCCTTAATCCTCAATGCTCCGCCTTTCGGCATGGCTTCAAATGAATTCTGGACGAGATTGATTAACACCTGCTTAAGCTTATCGGGGTCAACCTTGAGATTAATATTCTCCGGCGTTACCTGCATCACGGCCTTAATATTCTGGCTGGACGCCTGTTCATTATATAATTCCATAATATTATTGATAATGGGAACTATGTCGCATTCCTTAAGGTAAAGCTGTTTTACGGATGAGAAATCATTAAGCATTGCAACCATTTTCTCCAGCCGGGAAAGCTCCTGGGGCACCGTATCGTTAAACTGGCTGATAAACCTTTCGTCATTATGCCGCTTAGGCAGTAACTGCATGAACGTCTTGATTGCTACCAGGGGGTTACGTAATTCATGGGCAATCTTTGACGTGGTCATTCCGATATTGGAAAGTTTCTCCATCTGTTTCGCCATTTTCAATCGGCCTATCATATTGTCAAAAGACCACATCAGTTTTCCCACTTCATCAGTCCGGCTAGCTTTTATCCGTTGTTCCAGGTCGCCGGCAGCTACTTTCTCCGTCGCATCGGTTAATCTTTTTAACGGATGGACAATCCAGTTGGCAATCAACAAACTCAATAAAATAGCCAGCCCGATTGCCAGTGCAACGATAACCACAGCTTTCTCTTGCATCCGGAAAGAGAAGGCATAAGCCTCCTCAACCGGCTGCCTGATAATTAATCCCCAGCCAAAAAGTTTAATCGGTGCATAAGCGCTTAACCAGCGCGTTTCTTTACCCAAATCCGCCTCTTCAACGCTTCCGCTATTGCCTTCAAGAACGGCTCGAACCGTTTTCAATCCCTTTAGGTTCTCACCGCGATAAACCTTCTTTTCTTCATTATGGAGCAGCACATATCCGGCTTCATCCACCAGAAACGCCTCCCCCCCGGTCAAACTTACGTCTTTTACCACATTCCAGATACTGCTTAACTTAACCTCTGCAATCAAGCCGCCGGACAGTTCATTCAGCTTTTTAACCGGTACGGCAATGGTCAGGTAAGGGAGATGCTCCCTGGAAAAATACACTTTTGAAATAACCGCCTTCTTCCGGCGGATAACATCCCGGAATATGTCGGCTGCCGGATTATTATTGGCTTTAGGCTCTAAATCCGAATTCACTAACTCCTCTCCGTCCTTGTCAACCAACGCAATCCTTTCAAATAAATCCATGTGTTCAGTAACCAACTGGTAAATCAACATTTGCTGGGTATCTTTATCCTCCATCGTAACGGCGCCCATCATGCAGGCAGTATTGGCCAAAAGCTCTTGCGGCATATTAATATGGTTGTTTATCTCCCCCACTACCCGATGGGTTAATTCTTCATAATCTCTTAAGACTGAAGCTGTCACGGCGTTTCTACTCGTTTTAATCAATAAAATACCCAGGGCTAAGAGTGATGCGGCTAATAAGACGGCAAATGCCAAACCAATCTGCTGCCAGATACGCTTGGGCATCAACGATACGACAATCCATCGCAAACGTTTCATGATATGAAGTCTTAACTAATTGTAAAAGGCCCATATCATATAACATCATCCTGTTTTTGTCAATATCTAACATACCTCAACCCTTTGAACGTTTAAACTATTGAACCATTACGCAACAACAGTGGAGTCCCGCCCCAGCGGGAAACCTTAACTTATCCCAGCGCTCCTCTTTCGTAATCCATTTTCAAGAGCTGCGGGAATATCTTTTCATAATAA
The DNA here is from genome assembly GCA_016207825.1 of Planctomycetota bacterium. Lineage (NCBI taxonomy): Bacteria > Pseudomonadati > Planctomycetota > Planctomycetota bacterium. The sequence continues at coordinate 25,651 of JACQZI010000001.1, forward strand.
TTCTTATCGCAGGAGATTTTGGAGCAATCGCCGTGTTTTAACTGCGCCATGTAACGGCATCCGCCCCCGCACATCGGGACATACGCGCAATCCTTGCATTCCTTCCATAGATTGGTCGTCATGAACTCCACCTGCCGGTAATTAAAATTTGCCGAACGGACGTTGCCGACCGAAAATTCCTGCCTGCCCACAAAAGCCGTGCATTTATAAATATCGCCATAAGGGTCTATCACTATCATAGAATCATCCTGGTTCATAGGGCACGAGGTTACTGCCACTGCCCGTTCAACCCGGTAACCGCGTTGGATAACCTCGCGGCGGAGTTTCAGGGCTTCCTCGCCCAACCCTTCGGAAAGGGAGTGGCACCCGACCATTTCTACCGGCAACGGATCCTTCCCATTGCCTTTCTCCCCCAACCTCGCCACTATCGGGGAAAATAGGACCTTACTAATCTTCCCTGATAATTTTTCTTCCTCCAGGTAATCCAACAGCCCTCTGAAACTATCGATATTATCGCTGTCAAAGTTTCCGCTCAACTCCACTTTGACCATGTCAATAATCCCTTTGATGTTGGCAATGATATTGTCAAAGGAGCCCCGCCCGTCTAAAAACGGCCTGCGTTTATCATGCTCGGCACGGCTGCCGTCAACGGTTACCCTGACCGCGCTTAACCCTATTTTTACCATTTGCCCGATTAAACCCGGCTTCAGTAATGAACCGTTAGTCACGATGCCAAAGCTGAATTTCATGCCTTTTTCCTTTGCCCACAAGTAAAGCGCGCCGGCAATCTCCATTATCGGCTTTGGATTCATCAACGGCTCGCCGCCGTAGAATAAAACCCGCAACAGCCTCGGACGGTTTTCCTCTGCCTTCATCTTTAACCATTCGATGATATTAACTGACGTCGCGTTATCCAGCGATTTCGGCTCCTTCACCCTTTCCTCAAAACAATATACACATCCAAAATTGCATTGGTAAGTCGTGAGTATTGTGGCATGAAGCACCTTGCTCTGGTATTTTATCTGGTTGAACCAATGCTCCAGCACCTTGCCCTCATCCACACTGTGGTCAATGATAATGCCGTTTTCCTTAAGAACGGCAAGATATTCCCTCTCTGTAGCGGAAAGCTGCGGGTCATTCGTCAGCGTCGCAGCCATCCTGTTTATGAATTTCCTGGCATCCGGGTCGAGCTGAATCACGGATTGCGTCCGGGTATTGAATACGAGCGATTCATCCGCTTTAGGATAGTTATCATAAAACAACGTATGCTGTGATAGTTTATACATAAAATACCCTCCTTAGCTTCGCCGCGGTTACGGCAACGCCCAGTCACTACGGCCTGCCTGCCGAAACTTTAGCCCAGTCCTACGGCCTGCCTGCCGAAACTTTAGCGCAGGCAGGCCTGAACTGATTAATTCCGTTTATTCTTCCTCGTCATAACCATTATACGGAAAAGCAAAAGCCGGGCAGCAAACCTGGTTCTTTTCAGACAGTCTTTCCTCTCCTTTTTTAATAACCTTCATTACGACTCACCTCCTCTCCTAACAGCTACGATGTTATACTGTTTGAGTGTTTCAGCGTTTGTTTGCAGGCATCCCGCTTTGGCGGAATAACACTGCAACATTAAAACGCCTCAACCTCTGGTTCGGTGAGCCGTGCGCACGGCATCATTTTAAACTAAAGAACAAAATAACTGCAAAACCAAAGGGCTTATGGTTCTCCAGTTCTTTCGTTCATTAGTTCTTTGGAACTGACTTTCCAATCCTTTATTGCCCAAAAACACCAACCCGGAGAAAACAAATCGCCCGTATTCATGAACTTGTTATTTACCGCTCCTAATAGTTGCAGAAAATATAAGAATGTTACGGGATAGTCATCGGCCATAAACGAATGGATTTCCCGGTATATCTTCTGCCTCTCTTTAATGCCGTTCGTTAATTGCCCGGCTTCAAACAGCCTGTCAACATCCGGGTTATTATACGTCCAAAGCTTCTGCACACGATTGGATTTTTTGGAATGCCAATCGCGTGTTAAATCTCCCGGGTCCGGCATACTGTTAAAGGCGGTCAGGAAAGCGCCTGCGTTTTCTGCTAAATGCTTAGCCGGTTCTTTTTCCCGTTCCTTTAACTCAAATCTTTTTATATCTACCCGGATACCCAGCTTATATAAATCATTGTATATAAACCGGGAGATTATCTCTCCCTTTCTTAGCCCATCATTTACCAGCATGGTAAACCTGAATTCCTTGCCGTCTTTTTCCATTATCCCATTCTTATTAAGCTCCCAGCCGGCCTGGTTTAATAATTTCACGCAAAGGGCGGGGTTGTATTCAGGCGGCTTCACTTCCGGATTGCAAAACCACGTCCCGGACAGGAACGGCCCGGTAGAAGGCGTCCCCAGGCCGCCTTCGACCTTATCTATGATTTCCTGGACGTTTATCCCTAAACCGATAGCCTGACGGACGGCCTTATCCCGCAAAGCAGGATGTTCCGGATTATATTCCAATCCATAGGTATATGCCGGAGTGGTATAAGTCCTGAAAGCCGCATCGCGCTTGGCAGTTTCAAACTGCTCCCTTGAAAGGAAAAACGCCACGTCATTATCACCGCGCATAAAAGCCGACCAGTATTCGCCCATATCATCATAGCCGGTGGCAATGATTTTATCCAAATAAGGTCTGCCTTCATGGTAATCAGGATTTGCTTCGAGGACGATATTATTCCCCAGCCAGTAGCTGAACCTGAATGGGCCTGTGCCAACCGGGCGGTGATTAAATTCTGCGGTCTTGATATCCCTGCCTTCCAAGAGGTGTTTCGGCGCAATGGGTATCCACAATAAACTTAAATACGATGCCTTTGGCTCTTTCAGGGTAATCTTAAAAGTATACCTATCCGGCGCGGATAATTCCTTGATGTCCGTGTGATAACTCATCCAGGGGGAAGCATTCTCCGGGTTAATCACCTGTTCATAGGTAAACTTGCAATCATCTGCAGTAAGTTCAATTCCATCGTGGAACTTCACACCCTTACGCAGGTGGAAAATATAGGTAAGCCCGTCATCGGATATTTCCCATCTTTCGGCTAAATCCGGTTGCGGTATCATTTGTTTATTCATCCTTATCAATCTATTAAATATCAACTCCTCTACCGCGGCAGAAACCGTGCGGTGTGTCAGGATTGGGTTAATAATAGAGGGCTTACCGCCCAATCCGCCCAGCTTCAAAGTTCCGCCGTAAGTTTTATCTTCCGGTTTCTTGCCGCATCCGGCAAACGCGGCAAGTAAAACACAAAGAATCACTATTATTCTTTGCCAACTCCTTGTGCTTTCTAACTTAATACTTTGCAATTTTCGTGCCAACATAGCGTTTTCATTATATAATATTAGCAAATAGTTGTCACAATATTTTCAGTGTTGTTATAACCCCTTGTATTTTCAGGGAAAAGAACAGGCAAAATTCCGCGATAATTTTTAGCTCTTTCGCGGTTTTAGCAAAAATCCGGCTTTCAAGGGGCTATTTTATGCACAAGAACTTGTGCATCATGCACAAGAACTTGTGCATGAACCGCCCAAACCGGCGAATGAAAGCATAAAAATACAGTTATCGTATTGTCCAAACTACAGAAGTTTTAACCGGTAACTTTGTGATTTTTTAAGGTAGTGGGTAGGATAGGCTGGATATGTTATACGGTAAGGCCGAAGGTATTATATGGTAAAGCCGGAGATGTTATAGGGTAAGGCTTAAG
>JACQZI010000002.1 GCA_016207825.1 Planctomycetota bacterium
GTCCGCATTGACATCTCCTGCACTAAGGGACATAATATAGCCTAAACCTGTACGCGACCATTTGAAAGTCCCGTCATTATCCATAGCATAAACCTCTCCGCCGATATTTCCCCCCGCAAATTCATATTCGGCATCCCCGTCCAATTGACAGGTTACCAGGTCATCAAACGAGCCGGGCGCCATTACCACCGGTGGCGGATTCGCTGTAGAATAACTTACATACCAGTCGCATAAAACCGGGGTTTTATTCGTATCTGTGGCAACAAAATTCGCCCGGAGTTTTATCTGCGGGTAGGTAGAAGCATTTACCACTTTCAGGGCAAGATTATCGCCGGATGCCACTGAAGCAATAAGGTTATTAGCTCCATCCAGGACATCAAAGTTAAGGGATGTATCAACGGGGGTACTATTACTCATATACCAAAAATCCATTATTACATCGCCGGCCGCGTAAAGGTCAGCCGCGTTAACCGTATTTATATCAAGCCGTAAGGCGCCCACTGAATTTAAATTAGGCGTTCCGTTGATAGCTTCGGGATTATTAGTATCAAGCGAAACGAGATTCCAACCAATTGCCAACGATGCCTTGGGTGTGCTCTTATATACATACCATGCCCAGACGGGATAGGCATTAAACAAGAAAACCTCAACACTGCTAACCTTATTTAGCGTAGTCTGGTCTTTAATATATAACCAAACCCTTATGGTTTTGCCTGTCAAATTGATTGCCGTAATATTTTTATACACGGAAAAATCAGTAATACCCGCATTAGTTTTTGTTATATTTATCGCATTCACCTTTTCTTTATAAGTAGTATTATTAACACTGACAATTCCCCAACCATTAACCCATCCGGCAATGGCCTCGCAGCTATCCACCGTTTCCCCATAAGTAGCAGTAAAAACACCCCAGTAGGAAACACCGGCCGGAGCGATATTAGCAGAAATATAAGTCCCATTGGCGGCGTATGGTGCAACTCCATTGGAAAGTACGGCTTCGGTATTATCCGTAGTTGTTACGGTATTGGAAAAAGCTCCCGAAACAAAGGATGTCTCTGCCCATTCATCCGCTAAGATATTACTAACGACCAAACCGAACAAAACGGCAAAACCAACAACAAAAACAGCCTTTTTTATTATCATGTATATCTCCTAACGCATTACACGCAACAACAACAGCAGCCAGCGCCACACCCATCGTCCCAGGCTGCCCAAGTATTACCCCAACTCCAGCTGACAGTATTGGTATGTGTTCCTAAGCGGCCCGGAGCAGTCGGGTCGAAAACCATATCCACAGTATTGGTATGGCTTCTGGCAAACACATCGGCTCCCATTATTCCACCCAATAACCCAAGTGTCAAGCCACCGATTTTTATCACTTTCCCCTTGCTGATACCGCCTTTTTCACTTTTAATAAAATTAATAAGCTTCCTTTTTATCTTCCTTTTTTTAGACTCTTCCATGTAATAATCTCCTTTTCTTACATAAAAACGCGATAGCGAAAGACCTATAATCTTTCCATTTTAAGTATACTTGATTACCATTCTGTTGTCAACTTTTTTTATGAAAAGCGGAAAAATATTTAGCAAAGCCAATTATCAAGCGGCCACGCCGTTTAAAATCTAACGTCTAACAACTATTCCACCCAACACATCCTGTTCATGGTTATATCCGGATTATGCTTTTCCCTAACAGTATTACGGCAATATTGTTTAACCGGGCACAAGCTGCATTTTTTGAATTTATCAGCATTCTTTTTGGCTGGCTCCGTTTTTTTCCACGATTCGTAATGTTTCTGGAAGAAAAGCGGGTTTATTGTTTTTCCCTTGGTGATTTCATTAATCTTAAGAATGGGCTTTTCTACGGCAGATGAACGATAATTTTTATGGGTTATGATTTTTTTGTATTCATCCAAACGTCCCAGTTCATAATAGGCGCGGGCAAACAAATGATGGTATTCCTGAGGCGCGATAATCTCATATTTAAAATTGCAATCCCCGGGCAGTTTATCAAAGAGATTGATTAATCTGATTAAAACATCACGATACTCCAAAGGAGTAAGCATTTTTGACCTAAGTTCAGCTCCTTTTCCTCCTGGCCATAGTAATCCAAAAGTAAAAATATTTACCTGTTTATCTACAAGCAAACTGATGCAATCTTCCAGTTCATCCGAATTAATGCGGGAGAGTGTAAAATTTATCTTGGTTTTTATCCCGGCTTTTTTAAGATGCCTTAAAGCCAGCAAGGTTTGCCTGAAATCCCCGCGTTTTCTTATGTCATCATGGGTTTTTTCCATCCCGTCTAGGCTTAGAGAAAAGAAAGAAATATCAAATTCCTTTAATTTAACCGCAATTTTAGGGGTGATTTTCAATGGGGTACCTGCAACGCCGATTCTGTCAATAATACCGGATTTTTTGTATTCGTAAGCCACTTCAAGAATATCGAAAAAATCTTTTCTTTGGAGAGGGTCGCCTCCGGTAAAAGTTATCTGGCCTATAAGGTTATTTTTAAGAAGGAACGTTCGGAAGCTTGCCAGTATTTCAAGGCAATAGTTGTAAGAGATATCTTTTTTAAAATACCTGCCTGCCCGGTTGCAATGCTTGCATTCACCTTCGCATTTATTAGTAATCGCCCAGCGAAATGAATATCCGGTGCGGTTTTTGCATTCTGATAATTTTAAATTTTTCATCATTCCACCCAGCACATTCTGTGGGGGCCGTAAATACTTCCCGGTGTATGATGGACGCACCCGATACCCTGCCCGCAATAAACCACCGCCGGGCAGGCACGGCATTTGGCAAATTCCGCTTTTTTCTTTTCAGTGTACGGCACATCCTCAAGTGACCTCAACAAATCAGATGATTCGTAAATTTTACGGAAGGAATCCTGCGGAACGCGCCCTATTTTTATCGGGATAAGCCTTCGGAGATACACATCGCCATCCGGTAAAACCGCAAAAATAATTCCTTGCTCATTAGTTTCCGGTGCTTTGTCCGCTCCCCTAATCTTAAGATATTCATTCCACCTGCCCAGTTCATAAAAAAGCAGGGAGAATAAGTGGCCACCGGCAATTATTCCGTTCTTAAGGTTTTGGTGTTTACCGGGAAGCGAATCAAGCAGTCCAAGTACATCAATCAAAAGTTTCCTGTATTCTGAAGGCAAAAGCAGGTCGTTTTCAAGATTACTGCCTGCCCCGACCGGCGTAATAGGGAAAAACACAAACTTCGAAATGTTTTCCGAAATAACCCTACGGATAACATCGAGTAACTCTTTGGCATTAGCGCGATAGAGGCAAAAAGCGGCATGAGCGGTGATGCCAACATCATGAAGGCATCTGAACGCGTTTATGGTTTTCTTAAAACCGCCCGGTTTACGGATAAAATCATGAGTAGTTTCAAGCCCATCAATATTTAACCGGCAAATGATATCAGGGGACAATGATTTCAAACGGCGGGCGATTTCTTCGTTTATATAGTCGGGGTTGCATAAAATCCTGATATTCTTGATGGCGCCTGACCGTTGATATTCAGCGGCAATTTCAAGGATATCCATGAAATCTCCGCGCAAAAGCGGGTCACCGCCGGTAAAGGTCACATTGGCATTAAGCGGATAAGCCTTGCTGAATTCGCGATAAGAGTTGAGTATTTTCAGGCAATCACCATGAGAAAGGTCTTTGTGTGATGTCCCGTCTTTTCGGAAACAGAATTTACAGTTATTGCCGCATTCGGAAGTAATCTCCCAAAAAAGATAGCATTTTTTATTTTTTGGAATCCGCTCCGCTTGTGGAATTTTGCTGTTAATGGGATACATAATATTTATGCATAACACAATTTCACCGCACAGTCAACTGTTTTTTACGGCATCCTAAGTACAGCAAATCACAATAAGGTGTCCGAAAAGTGTCATTGCGAGGGAGTCCCGCAGGGCGGGACGACCGAAGCAATCTCATATTCTCCGCATAAAACAGAGATTGCCACGCTCCCCCGCCGAAGCGAGGTCGCTCGCAATGACGACATAGAGGAGGCTTTTTTGGACACCCATTTATGATTTACGGTACTAAGACTTCCTGCTCTTTCTACTGTTACACCAGGCATTTATTTCAAAATAAAACAATCTTTAAAGCCAAATGGCTGTTAAAACACAGCCGATCCTGATTGTCCGAAAACTAATAACCCTTACAAAGGCTTTAATTCTTCAACCCCATTAAATTCTATATAATTAATATCCAGCCCCGAACATTTTTTTATCAGCCGGCAGCCATAGCATTTATCCGGGTGGTTTTTTCTCATATCGATGACGGGTTCAACAAGATACCTCCCTCTTTTTATATACCCCAAATAATTATTAGGATACCTGCGGGCGGTTATCGATTCCGGTGCGATGCATAACGGAAAATCACGCAGCACGATATTCAGCTTTTTCTTGCGGCTTATTTCACCCGTTTTTTTAAGATAAAGCGCGGCATCGCTGTGCTTCACCAAAATACCTTTATTCTCCAGCGCGCGACCCTGGTATTTTGCGGAAAATATTTGCAAGCCGAGCAGGCTGTCGCCAAACCCGGCAAATATATATTCGGCAAATTCCGGCAATTCTTTGTAATTATGGGCGTTGCAAACGCAGTTAACATAAAATCCCCTACGCCTTTCTTTTAAAAATGAAACCGTCTTAAGAATATCCTGGTACGAACTCTTGCTTTGCGTGAGTGTGTTGTGAATCTCCGGCTTATGGGAATGCAAGGATATTACGAGAACATCGATTAAATTCACGAGCTTTTGCAAATTATTTAATACCGTGCCGTTGGTGGTCACCAATATCTTCAGGCGCTTTTTACGGCATAATTTCATAACATCTTCCAAATGACCGTATAAAAAAGGTTCTCCGCCGCCAAACCAGATGCCTTTGATGTGTTTTTCGGCTATACCCATGTGAATCAGCGACTTAATATCATATAATGAGTAGAATGATTTAAATGGTTTTAAACAGAAAAGGCATTTTTGGTTGCATTCATCTGAAATCCCGAGATTCAGTATCGCATATCTGTCAAAAGGAAAACTCATGTTTATAATTTACCACGTTTCCCCTGAAAAGTCAATTAAGATTATGGAGGATTTAGTGAGCTTCCTGCTTTTTATCAACAGGGGCTTGTACAAGACCTATAAGATTTTTATCACCTACAAGGAAAGGGGCGGCTCCGGATTTACTGTCCAAAGCCACCCCCACTGTTCGCTGACTACCGGTTACTGCCTACTAAGTGATTACACCTGGCTGACTTTTATATCAAGATACAACTGCTTGTTCTCCTTGATAAAGTCAACATGGCTTGCACCGCCGGTTGTGAAGCTTTCCAGCCCAAGAGACGGATCGACATAACGCTGGACTAACTGGTTCACCGCCGTATTGACGGAATCAATCGTGGCATCATCCAGGTTCGACCGCAGGACCAAGCCGCCGGCTTTGACCAGCCTTTGGTTAAGAGCGGCTCTCAAGTCACCCTCTGTCCCGATGGGACAAATCCTGAAAGGACCGCCTTCGGCGGTGTCGCCGGAACGCAGTTCCCTGATGATTTTGGCATCACCCGAAAGCCAGAAACCAGCGATAGCGGCCGGCCCGCGTCCCTGCTTTTTGAACCCGGTCAAAGCAAGCGTCCGTTCGCCGATGCCTTTCAGGAACCTGCCAAGCCCCCGCGCCACCCGCTCCTTGTAATTTGCCGCGTCATTATCAAACATGAATTTCCAGTTCTCCTTGAACTTTTCATAAGCACGCTTGATATTCGCCGCAAACTTGGAGGTAATGCCGGAAGTGGTCAGTCCCTTTTTGGAGATATAGCCCGGGTTGGGATAGGATTGGTATTCCTGTTCCGCCCGTTCGGCTATAGTGTTCAGGTAGGCTTCGCCATCCGGGACACGGTTGAGCATGTGGTCGTTTATCCGCCCCGCTTTGCCGTCCAGCCCCTTATTCCAGTATTCACCTATTTCGGCAGGCGCTGGCGCGGTGTTGTCTATGGGCATTTTCAAATGCGTTTTTGGCATACCCATTTTTCTCACCCCCTTTCCCGTAGGTCCCCCGACGTAACGTCGGGGGGATATTTCATTAATTTAATCCATTCGCCGATATAACTCCCTTTCACGCGCGCTAAAGAAAAGACACTTCGTTACACCTGATTAACGAATGGAAAATAAATTCCAAATTTCAAACACCACTTTCCAAATAATCACCACACTTTAAACTCCAATAATCAAATGGTTTCTTTGGAGTTTTTCCTGCTTTCCAGCTCCAGGAGCAAATCCCAGTAGCTATTCCGGAAGCCTTCGTGTGTGCCGTATTTTTGGGCAAGTTCGTCCCACATCGCAATCATCAGCACTTCCACGATTTGCGGCCGCAAGGATGGCGTTTCCTCATCCAGCCTGAACAAAGCTTCTTTAATTAGGAAGGCTTCCGCCTTATCGCGCGGCAAGGCGTCTTCACCCTTTGCGTAACTGAAGAAAGCCATCAAGGCATTAAGGCTTCGGAATTTCTTAAGCTCCCGGACTTGGATTTTCACCATTTCAAAGCTCTTTTCGTAAAGCTTGCGTTCCCCCATCAAATGGATGGAAAGGTATTCGTAGGTATCCAATTCGTTCCCGATTAGGTCGGGACTCCACTGTCGTTTCGCCGGTCTTTTCATAACTCTCACCTCCTTCACGAAAGTTCGCTCCGCGTGTTTAATCATTCAATGGTTCAATAGTTCTCTTTTGAACATTTGAACCTTTAAACCCTGGAACTCCATCAAGAAATCTATAGATTTCGCCGATGGGAACCACTCCGGCCATTGTTGTTACTAATTGGTCTTGGTATAACCTGACCCAAACCGCAATACCGATTAGCTCATAAGTTGAACGGTTCCCGTCTTGTGACGGGACGTCGGTTCGCTTTGCGAACACTCCGCCGCCGGAATTTCCCGGCAATATAGGTGCGGAAACTTCCCATGAATCGACCGCAAAGGCGCAAAGGTGACCGAAAGATGGGCGAGGGGGTAAACCAAGAGAGCAACCCACCGCCCAAACCGGGGCAAATAAATATGGTGTATAATCTTTAGGAGCAAGCTTCGCTGAATAAATATCTTTAACACGAATGTCACCAATATTACGAATCACACGAATAAGAGCTAAATCCTTTCCAGTATCAGTTAAAACAATAGAAGCCCTTAGTGTTTCCGTATCTTGATGGCTATAATCATAAAATGTAACGTCCACGCTTGAATACTTCCCTACAACATGCGCGGCAGTAAGTATGTATGTTCCTGTTGAACTAATGGACTGATGAACCAATGAACCTGGAATGATTACACCCGTTCCTCTGCCTGTTATTGTCGTAATCATTACAGCAGGTTTGAGCATTTCATCATACTCGCGCTGGTAAGGATTTTTGCCTTCGGGCAAAGGCCGAATGATGATAACATCAGACGGCAACTCCGGAGGTTTAGTTACCCAGGCCGTAAACAAAATGCCCCATATCCCCAAAACCAATATGATTATTAGCCTTCTAAATCCGGTTAATCCGTTAAATCCGCGGTTCCTCATATCTTCACCCTCCTTGAAAGGACATTCGCAATTCTGAATTCGCCATTCGCGATTCTCCATTAGTTTTGCCTCTCAATATCAAGGTGATTATTACGCGGTTTGTAACTTTTGGGAATGCGGTTTTTAGTCCTAACTCCAGGCATGGCAAGGTGATAAAAAATTTTTGCAATTCCGGCTGTAGTGTTTTTTTGTAAATTTTAGGTGGGAAAAGGAATACCCTAATTAAGGCTGGAAAGGAAATCTATCATGGGTTTTTTGATGTATTTACCCAGGAAGTAATATATACAGCGTTTTGTCTTATTATGCTTCTTATAAATCTCCTCAAAATCCCAATCCATATCGTAAAGCGCCAGGATGATATCCCAGTGCTCCCGCTCGAAATTCCGCATGAGGTGAACGACCAGCGATATGCTCTCCCTTAAGGAAAACCGCCTGAAAGAACCGTCTTCCTCTTTATGGACCAGCCACTTATAATCGTCCCTGAAAATACGGATCATATGCCTTAGCTCATGGCTTTTGATGCCGCACTTACACAGTGTTACATGCCATTTAAAATTATTGTCATCAAACGACTGGAGCCTTTTAAGGTAGGCATCTTTGGGCAGGTGTAGATAGATGCGCGCCAGGAGATAGACCATCTCCTTTACCGTGAAAGGCTGTTTTTGGTACGCAGGTTTCCCGTGGAAGAACAGGTTATCCTGCCCATCCTGGCAAGGGGAATCATCATACGAGCCATTGCCGTCATAAAAGCGGTGCGTGCACCATTTCGCGTCACCTTCTTTCCGGCCCGCCGAAAATGCCCCGTTTTTTACGGGGTCGGGCCTCCTCCGAATTAATCATCGGAGTGGTGAATTTAACGCTTTTCCCTTGTTTTGGGCTATCAAACCACGGGATTTTAAGCTCTCGGTCCTTCTATAATATACTACAATAAAAATGGTGAAAAGTTTTATAAATTTTACGAAAAACGAAAAAATATATTCGCCGGAGGCAATGGGGTTCTTCTTTCCCTTATAGGCGACTGGAGGTAGGATACCTCCTCCCCCTGCGCATCCGACGAAGCGTAACCCTGCCGATTGCCGGATAGTTTTTCAAAACGTTTTAAGGTGTGTGCGGGCCAGGTGAAAAGATAGCTCCTGCCGGATGTAATGGGTGTATTCGGCAATAGCAAAAGGGGAATTCGGCAACTGAGAACCGGGTAGGGGGAGGATACCCCCTCTCCCCGGCTGTCCGGCAACGGGTATTTTACTGGTTGGCGGAAAATCAGGTGTTTGCGTTTACAGAAAAGACGTGGTGACTGGCAAATAGGGAGGAGGTATCCTACCCCTATACCCCGTGGCAGGAAAAAACAAGAAATTATTGATATTCATATAGCTAATGTCCGCCTCTCTGGGTCATTCCCGCCCCGCTCCGCTTCGCTACGGGGTTCACCCTGAGTGTTCTCCTTGAAGGGACACCCGATAATAGGGACCTTCGGCAGAATGGAGCGAAAGCGGGAATCCAGGAAACCACGGATTTGGCTGGATTCCGTGTCCCGCCAGAAGCGAGGCTCGCCAAAGGCGGCAAGCACGGAATGACAATCAGAAAAAGTAATTAGGACATTAAGTATGTTAGTCTCAATAGTTAATCATTTAATTTTAACTTTATGGCTTAACCAGGCAGGTATTTTGATGTTTTTGATAGGATTAAATTCATTGAAATCGATTGTTTTACTGTAAGAATGCCACCTAATTCCGCGAATTCCGAGGGACTATAGCCCATTTTCATTTACAAAGGTCTTTATTTAAGCGAAAATTAATATATGAGCGCTAACAGCCCAACTTTTTGGATTAATCCGCGGATTTGTGCAATTGATTAAGCCGTGATGAAAAACATCAAAACTCTATTTCCGCCTTTCGGCGAAAGGCAAACTTCCTTATTTTTTCGTGATAATCCAAAATAGTTTTTTTGTCCGTTCGGCAGAATAAAGCCGCCCAATCTGAAAAGAGTTTTTCTTGGTCGAAAATATATTGCCCCTGATATTTCCGTTTGATTTCGGGATGCGCCATCAATTTCTCAAAGCAACCAGAGCCCGGGTCTATTTCCAGTAGTTTTACGTAAAACTTTGATTTGGGATATTCGGAAATTTTACTGGCGAAATCGTAGTTTTTCTGAAGGCTTTCTTCGGTTTCCCCTTCTAACCCCAGAATTAAATAACTATTGCTATAGAGCCCTGATTCATTCAGCAGCCGTGTCGCTTTTTTGTTGTCCTCAGGGGTCGATTTTTTATTGGCAAGCTTTAGGACTTCCGCGTCATTGCTGGTAAAACCTACATAGGCAACGGCTGTTCCGATGTCTTTAAGCAAGGAGATGTTTTTTTTGTTAATCATTTCAGCCTCGCATGAAACGACATATTTAACATAATTGGTTTCGCCTTCTAATATTTTTTTGCGGTATTTTTCCAGCCATGACGGAGAAGAAAATATATTTCCGGAAACGTCCCGGATAAGATTAACGCCCCATTTTTTAGAAAGTAATTTCCGTTCTTCAACCGCAATTTCCGGTTTTCTTAACCTTAATCCTTTGTCTTTGACACAGCAAAAACTGCACTTTTTGTTCATTCCGATTTGGTTGATGCAACCTCGCATGGAAAAAGTAGCCAGCATCCGTATGCGGCGCGACTCCAAGCTTTGGATTTTAAAATAATCTTCCGGATTGACGAAAGAATAGTCAAGCGGGGGAAAATTTCTGATATCGACCTGTTTTAATTCGTTTGTGTGGATTTCACCTGTTTTATACCTATATGCGATATTGGGAATATCGGGAAAAGCTGTTCCTTTTACGATTTCCACTATTGCTTCTTCACCATCGGAACGCACGATTATATCCGCTTCCAAGCCGCCAGAAAGGATTTCCCTGTATAAATGGGTAGCGTGTATTCCTCCTAAAATAACGGTTCCTTTGGGATTTGCTTTTTTTGCTTTTGACACCAGTTTCAAGGTGTTTTGTGCATTATACCCACGCATATTGAATCCATAAAAAGACGCTTCTGGGTCGATTTTGCCGACCATAGTAGGATAATCTATGATTGCGCCATCCGTAATTTCTATTTTGACGCTTTTTCGAAATGCCGACTTTAAACAATTGGCCAGTATCAATAATCCTAAATTGGGAAGGGCATTGGTTGGATTAAGATCTTCCTTATCATGGGGTGCGAAAAACAGCTGTATCTTTTTCATCATTTCAGGAACGCCTCAGCCACGAAGGCAATTTACGGTATTTTATTGGTTTAAGTTCATCCAAACCAAAAAACCTTTCATAAGAGCGCCACACTCCCCGGCAGAGATTGTCCGCTTCACATTCCTTGCAGGATTCCGGTTTTACACACGGAGAACGGGTTTCTTCAGGTATTGCGCAGATGTCAATTTCGGTTCTGGGCGGACCGACCATTTCGCCTATTTTAGGCTCCCTGTAAACAAAAGGTAAATAAAATCCCGGGTTAGGGAAAATACAGGGGGGGATGCGGTATAACTTTATATTTTGATTATAGGAAGAGCCGATATCAAGCGCTTTCATAATATACGGCTTGGCGTCGGTGAGCCTGATAAAGGTTTTTTTACGGTTTGACAGCGCGCCGGAAACCATATCCAGCGATTCCATCAGGAGCATATTAGGGCGCGGTAATTCTTCGGAAATAAACCTTACTGTTTCAGAAAGCGATTTTATGGTGCTTTTACATGCCAATATTTTTACGTTGATGAGCAATTTATTCCCTTTTCCCCTTAATTCCATCAGGTTTTTTATGCCGGCTAAGGTTTCATCGAAACTGCCTTTAACGCCGGTAAAAGCGTCAAAGAGTTTTCTGTCTGAAGAATGGAACACGATAAAAGGCTCGCGCAAACCGGATTTAATCGCTTCTTTAGCGAACTTTTTATCGGCAAATTTACGGCCATTGGTTAAAATACCCAGCCAGGTGCCTGTTTTTGCCGCGTATCGGGTAATTTCAAGAAAATCCGGATGTATAGTCGGCTCTCCTCCGCTTAAGGTAAGTGTATTTTCCCGG
Organism: Planctomycetota bacterium; assembly: GCA_016207825.1. NCBI lineage: Bacteria > Pseudomonadati > Planctomycetota > Planctomycetota bacterium. The sequence goes on from JACQZI010000002.1 coordinate 11,599, forward strand.
TATTTATCAATATAGCTTTTTACTTCGTTAAAGGGTAATATCCCGTGTTTTTTCCAGGCAGGTGGTGACGGGCAGGAAATGCATTTATTGTTGCAGTTATAACATATTTCCAGGTTAACGAAACGGGAAGAGCATTTAGGCATTTATTTTAAGCTCCTTAAGAGTGTTTTACACCCAGGAAGCCCGGTTTTTTCAGAATTTTTATAGGTTTTAGCTCATGTAAACCGACTACTTCCTCATACGATTTCCACACACCCGGGCAGATATTATCTGCTTTGCATTCCTTACACCAAGGTGGTTTTACTCCTGTTCCGTCCAATTGCGAGTTTTCTATGTAACGCTTAAGACCAAGTATATTATGGTTTTCCTGTTTGTTACAGATCAAAAGGCGATAATAGGATTCCGGATTAGGGAAAATACAGGGCGGGATGTATCTTAACTGTATATTCTGGCTGTTTTTTATGCCGATAGTTACGGCTTGGCTTATCAAGGGTGCGGCTTGGGTTAAGCTAATCAGCGTTTTACCCTTGTTTTCCTCGGCTGAACAGACGATATCCATTGCTTCCAATAAAATCGTATCCACATCGGGAAAGTTACGCGCGATGAACCGGATAGTTTCCGGCAGGTCTTTTACGGTGCTTTTGCAGATGAGTATTTTCAAAACAATACTTATTGGGTAACCGCCTGATTTTAATCGGCAGAGATTTTTCACCCCAGAAAACACTTCGTTAAAACTGCCTTTGGCGCGGGTGAATGCTTCATAGGATTTCTTGTTGGATGAATGAAAGGCAATGCAGACATCATCAAGGCCGGCTTTGACTGCGTTTTCGGCAAACCAACGGTTTGCGAATTTCCTGCCGTTGGTCAATACGCCGACTCTTGCGCCGTGCCCGTGTGCGTATTGGACGATTTTGATAAAATCAGGGTGGATGGTCGGCTCACCGCCATTGATATTGACTACCGAACCGTAACCGGTGTTTTTATCAAGATATTCTTTTAGTTTCTTAAAGGGCAATATCCCTGCTTTCTGCCAGGAAGCCGGGCAGGGGCAGGAAATGCAGTTGCTATTGCAAATATAACAAATTTCTATGTAAGAGCGGGTGGTCATATTATTTTTATACAATAAATTAACGAAAAAGTCAATAATGGTTTTTAAAGCCGTTGGGAAGCAATGAGTGATTCAGCGGATTAACGGTCACACCAGATAAAACAGCGTCATATGCCTTAAAACGTCCGTTAATGTATTCCTCGAAATGAGTCACTTTTTCTCTCAATGTTTTATAGGCGTTTTTACCTACACTAATGCGCTTGGCTTTATTTTTAATAATACGGGAGAGTTTCGTGCTTAGCTCAGACATTTTGAGGGGATTGACAATGAAGGTATTGTAACCGTCCTTTAATGAGTTCTTAAAGGGGAATTTACCCGCGATTTCCTCGCTCAGAAGCGTACAAGCTCCCGTGGCAAAGGATTCCCTGTATAATACCGGCTGGTGTTCTTTTACCGGAAACTGGTTTTCCAGATGAATCACGCAGGAAGCGCGTTTTATCAAACCGGGCATTTTCCACGGAGGCAGGAAAGGAATTATTTTTGATTGCCTCAGGACATTGGGGTATTTACCAAGGTGTTCACGGAATTCGCCTATTAATTTACCGTTGGTAACGAATAGGATAAAAAATATTTCTTTTATCTTTTCCAGCGCCGTTACAAGTTCAAAAACACCTTTATTCCTGCTTGTCTTGCAGGCAACCAGTAAAAGAGGGATATTTTTGTCTAATTTGCCTATGCCCAGTTCACCCAGGTTAATGGGCTTTGCATCGGAGTTAAAACAGTTCGGATTTACCTGGTAAAAAGGCGCGGCGTAAAACTTGCCCGGAGCAATACCCAAATTTATCAGTTCGCGATGTAAATTTCCTAATGTTATAACTCCATCAACATTCTTGAAAAGATGTATAAAGGCGGTCCGGAAAGAAGGGCGGCTGAAAATCTTTCTGGCATCGCTTCCGGCGGTTTGCAAAAGCTGCCGGCGACCGGTAAACATTTTTGACAGGTAACCGGCAAATCCGTAAGGTAACGTATAAATAGAATGTATTATTTCACAATCATATTTTTTAACAACTTCCACGGCTAAATTAGCCAAACGCACAACCATGGCATCTGTATGAGGAATAGGGACTACAGAAAGAATATCTTCTTCCGGCAGGTTATGAACAAAAACATTTTTAGGCTGGTAAAAAGCTTGTTCCGCCTGCTTATCCAAATTCAACTGTTCGCGGTACATCTCCTCTACAAGAAAAGCGTTGGTTACAATATGGACTTGGTGCCCCTGCTGTCCCAAAGCGCGCGCAAACCAGTAGGTATGCGCCGAAACACCACCGGCAATAGGCGGGTATTTACCGATAATACATATTTTCATATTATGAGCATTAATTTTAACATAATGAATAATGTCGAAGCAACAATAAAAGGAGCAAAAGGAAGCGGTTTTTCCTCCACTCTTATGGGCACGTAAAATTCCGGCTGCGTTCCGGCTATTTCTTGCAACCGGCTGATGTTCGATTCGGTTAACCGCGCTGATTCTTTGAATAATATCTCGGCGCCCTTGGGCGTTTTGAATCCTATCATGACTTTATCCTTACCTTTATACAAATTTAAGCCTAATTCCATATCCGCTTTTAAATCGGCAGCTTTAACGGGAAAAATATGCGAGAAAAACTCCAGTGTCTTGTAAAAATTGAAGAAACAGACGAATCCAAACAAAAATAAAAGCCCTGAAAAGGAAAAATGAGAGCCTGTTATTTTTATGATAAGGAGCAATATGAAAGAAATAATGCCGTAAACATGCGATGATTTTCCCCTTTGTTTAATGTAATCGCCGATTTTCCCCCTGAAAGGGTTGAACAGCAAGTGAGAAAGCATGAAGATTACAATGGTTCTTAACATAATATTTACGTTGATAGGCATAAGCAAGGCAACGGCGGATATCATTATCAACTGCAAAATCCGCGTAATGGATAATGTGCGTTCTGCGGTTTTTACAAGTGTGTTTTTGATTGCTTCCTTAAAAAATTGCCGCTGAAAATAAACCTCAAGAAGCAAATATGGAAACATAAGGCAATAACATATTGACAAAGGGATAAGGATATTCAGCGTTATTACGTAAACAGAATGGAGAAGATTAATGGTAAAGGGCAAGAGATTAATTGTGGAGGCGATAAAGAGTTTTCCATCGCCTGCATGCCAGAGTTCAAAGAAATACGCTCCTATGCCCATGCCGAAAGCTATCCCGAAAAACAACGGTATTTCTTTGGCTGCCTGAGGGTTTTCCTTAATAGTTAAGAAATTGACAAACAACCCAAAAACAAGCATTCCAAGAAGCGGAATATTGGGTATTTTTCTCCTAGAGATGTCCGTATATGAAAAATATACGCCGAAAATAAAGGTTACAGACAGGATGATAATGTTTCTTATGAGTAACGGTTCCATTCATTTCCGGTATTCATTTTATTTACTTTCAACCGGATAGATATTATATTTTTTCAGGGTCAATTCATTATCAAATGTTTTCTTAAATGCATCCAGGAACTTCTTTATTTTTTTGTCTGATTCTATCGCATTGTCCCATACTATATAACAAGGACTGACGTAAGGGTATTTGCCGGATTTAATCGCCTCTTCATCCAAAGGTGAGATTCCGTCAATCTTTAATGTTTTCACCTTGCTAGTGTTCAGCTGGGTTTGGTCCGTTATGATAACAATCCCAAGGCTGTTTTTATCTTGAGAGGCTAAATCAATGATTTGGCCGGTAGAACACTTCATCGTTATCGCCAGGGGAGGGGGAATTTTCAAATAAGAATCAAAAAACCTTTTGCGTAGAGAATAAACAGTGATTTTCCCTTTCAGGTCAGTAGAGATTTCAGACCAGTCGGTTATTTTACCGGAAAGTATTCCTTTTAATTTTTCGGAACTCATGTTTTCCATATCAGCAAGTTTGTCAGAGACGATCAATCTGTTCGGGATTATACCGATAGGATAGTAGTGAAAGTTTCTTTTCCCCAGATAGGCTTTCAGGTATTTGCTGTTCGAATAAAAAAGAGTAATATCTGCCTGGAGCACTGAAGACGCGCTATCATCCGGTTTAATCATGGCTTTGAAATCAGGAAGCCCGGCATCTTTACTGATTTTCGGGATAAGCCCGCTCACAGCTTTTGCCATGTCCGGCAGAACAGCTAAAATTATATCTGCCTGATAAATCTGTTGTTTTTCCAGGATATCTTTTTTAGCCAGATAAGCGGAAAGTTCCTGAAAAAAAACGTGTTCGGCGATTTCCGGTTTCCAGACAAGGTAGCATGCGATACTGTAAGGATATAGCCCGTTTATCAGTGTTTCGCGGGTAGGCAATATTCCGTCTATGCTCAAGATGGTCAGATTTTTCAGGTCGGATTCAGCTAGCTCCACCATCGGAATAATTGCCAGACTGTTTTTATCCTCGCTTAGATGCTCTATTATCTGCGAAACCGGTTTTTGGCTTACTTGGGGCTGTTCAGAAAAATTTAGCCATGCGGACACATTATGCCTGAAAGTTGCGTATACGGTTATTTTTCCGCTTGCTTTCGGGTTTATTTTTGACCAGTCATCCGTTTTACCTGAAAGAATATCCATTAATGAAGTCAAGCTTAAATCTGTAATGTTTTCCTGTGCTGGTTTTGCGGTTATCACCGCGATAGGGGTTAGACCGAGTTTCTTATATGGGTAAGTTTTTTCGGGTAATGCATCCTGTTTGGTATTGCCGACCATAAGAGAACTTATGAATATATCGTATTTTTTTGGGGGTATTGTTTCTAAGGTGTCCATGATATTCTCTTTAGGCTCTATCCGGACGGCAAATTTACCCTGCTTAGCGGAATCTTTTTCCGCCAATATCTTGAAAATATCCGAAGTGATTTCTTCAAAGTTTTTTTTCAACCCCGAAGGAGCGGATATTCTGATTAAAGGCATCTGCTCTTCCGATGAGTCCTTATCATCCGCATGAGTAAAAACCATGGCAATCACCAAGAGCATCAATACGATGAGTGAAGCCGCATGTTTCTTCATAAAAAACTCCTATGTTAATTGTAATTATTTACTGATAAAGGCAATAATCCGTTTTTTCTTTGTTCGGCAAAATCGTTTTTCATGTATTTTCCGCATCGCCCGTAGAATACAAACGGCCCTTGCTGGCCAGTACGCCAGAGTTTTCCGTCATCTAAGGGAATCTTATCAATATGCCCCACTATTTGCGGATCGCGCGGGCAGCCGATGATATAGCCTTCAGAATCAACGGATATGCCGTTCCATCCGATGGCGCAACCTCTTTCAAAACCGCAAACTCCGCGATATTCTTTTTTTAGCATCCCGATTACGGCCAACTTAAAAGTTTCCCATTCTGCGCGTGATAGAACTTCTAAATCAGGATTGAACGGTGCGTATGGGGTAATATGAGGGGTTGCATTATATTTTTCGCATAATTCCAGGATATATTCTATGTTAAATCTATTTTGCTTTGATACGGTAAATGATATTTGTCTGATAATATTGTTTTTGGCCAGGATATCCAAAGCTTTTAATGCGATATCAATTTTACGCCCGCGTATTTTAGGATATGTTTTTTTATCACCGTCGATGCTTATCTGGACAGGGAATATTTCAAACAAGTCGCGGCCGCGCTTTAAGAGATCTATATTTTTAGGGACAAGCAATCCGTTGCTGCTTAAGGCAACATAGTTAAAATACAATCCGCTTACTTTTATTTTGCTGATCATGGTTATTATTTCCGGTAACTGTGGGTGGAGAAACGGCTCGCCTCCCAAAAGATAAATAGCCCTGTGCTTGAAATCAGCGGCACGCCGGACAGACAAAAACTGCCGGCACATTTTTTCGATGACCTCAAGCGTCAGATAAGAGGATTTTACGTGTTTGCTTTTATTTTGGTTATAGCAGTGTTTGCAGGCGAAATTGCATTTTCCGGTAATCTGAAGGTTAAGCAAAAAACGCGGTTTAAAAGAAGAAGGTGCGGTCTGAAAAGATTCCATCTGATAACATTTACTCTGTTTTTTGATATTGATCTTTCTTTGCGGGTAACATCTTTGGTAGCCGGATAAAGCAAACAGAACAAAACGCTCCGCTCTTCCGGATAAACCTTTCAACCTGATATGAATATCCGTATCCGGTTGCAGTTTTTTTACGAAGTCGGCGAAATTCTTTCCGGAAAGAGTTAATTTCTGATGAAAAGAAGCGGTTGGATATAATTTATATTGAGGAGTAATCATAAGAAAATTTATTGCCGCTGTTCCGATGATTCTCTTTTTGTGATATTAGTAGCGGCGGTCCACCATTCCAGTAAAGTATCTTTATGCTCGCCCATTAACAGATTCATGACGTATTGCAATTGCAGCTGCCGCAATTTACAGTGAAAATCACGCTGTTTAATTGGGATAAACCCTTCTTTGCTTCCCGAAGAGCGTAGAAGGCACGTTCCGCAATAAGGAGCCCAGATGCATTGGCGGCAGGAATTAACCAGATTGCTTAACCCGCGCAGGCCCTTGGTTTTTTCAACTAAATTATCATAAGTCATGTTATATACGTCTCCGATTATGAAATCTTCCCCATAACCGCGCGAAGCGTCGCAGAAATATATATTTCCTGATGAATCATAAGATATTTGGTTAATACCGGCTCCACAGGGACTCCTAAAGCACATATAATCACCTCCGGTAGGGCTAAGCAATCTTTCCAAAATAGTTGTAATTGAGCCTTCTTTCATGGGGATTCCCTGTTTTTCATAAAGATTGATGCAATAGTCAACGCCTTGTTTCCAGAATTTATAAAACTCCTCGGGTGAATAACCTATTTGCTTCCAGTTAGAAATAGCCACGCCGCAGAGATTTAGCTCCCTAAGCCTAATTGTATAAATTTTTTGCTTCAGGTATTCGTCAATAATAGCTTTTGCTCCGTATTCCAGTGAATATCGAGTAATGGTGGTTAGAGCATGTATTCTCTCATTGAATCTTTCCCTGGCATATTTTATCCACTTAACGACATTATCATAACTGCTTTTATTGCCGAGCACACGCTGTTTATCATGCAGAGATTTTGGCCCGTCCAGAGACGTGAACGGTTTTATGCCTGATTTTATGAGTTCATCAAAGATTTTTACGGTCATATTGGATAAATTCGTTGCCATGCGACAGAGTATTTTTTTATTGCCTTTATTTTTCCCCAATTTTCTGACTATATATATGACTGTCTTAAGATTCAAGAGAGATTCGCCTCCTTGAAACTCTAAGGCAAGATTCCTGGATGGGACAGAAAGAATAAAATCAGTTATTTTATCGGCGGTTTTTTTCGACATGTTTGACGAACTGCTTTTTTCTTCTTTTGGCGAGGCGGAGTGGCAATAAATACATTGGTGAGTGCAACGGTTTGTAACAACTACAATATGAAGCGTAACAGGTTCGCAAAGAAATGAATATCTCTGGCGCACCCCTGCTTTTATAAGGTCAAGATTATTTTTAGTGATAATAATGCCTTCTTCATCAAGCCTTTTATATAACTCCGAATTTTGTTCGGCGCGGCCGGTCATCATAAGGTTATATTCCTCCGGCGTCAATATATCCCAGGCGCCCGAGATAGTGCTGACCATGTATTTGCCGTCTATTTTCTTCGCCATCACGTCTGCTATGTAGTTTGCCATATTTTTTTTCTTATTAATTAAGAAACCGGGAATAGGGTAAAATTGCTGATAAGGGCATCATTAAATAACACGGCCATTTCCTCGAGGTCGGCCTTCTTTGATTTAGGCGTCAGGGTTATTTCATAGGCATCCTTGCAATTTTTAATTCCAGCCTTGCACTCACCGCTTAGCGCCTCTTTCGCGCCTTCAATCATGCCTTTGGTATAAATAGCCTTCTCCAGAGAGATGATAACTTTCCCTTTCCCTATGACGTAGTTTTTAAAATCACTTGCCACTTTTTTGCACTCCATATAAAGCTGTCGCAATCAGCACTTTCCTCAATTCATCATTCTTGGCCGATTCCTGGTAAAACATCGCGTAATTCACCAGCTGGTCGTTATATTCCTTGGCCAGCTCTTCCAGGTTTTTAGGAGTGGGTTTCCCTTCCAGAGGGGTTAATTTAATCACATATCTGCCGTTTTCCCCTTCGGCTTTCCCGACAATGATGTGCGCCTTCCCCAACATGGCGTATGCCGCAGCCAACGTTGTTTCTTTGCTGTAAAGGGATGCATCAACATTTATGATTACCGATTGTTTACCTAATGTATAATTTCCCATCTTCTTCCTCCTTTTATATTATCATTATAATAAAAGATTATATTTTGTCAAACCTTTTATCTGCCGGATGCTTATTCCATCTTACCGCTTAAGGCTATTCGCTTGGGGCTTTCTCAACTACGATGGTGCATTCGCCGCGCACGGCTTGCTTTTCCATCCGCGCGATGACCTCATCCAGCGTCCCGCGGATAGTTTCTTCATACAGCTTTGTCATTTCACGCCCGATAACCGCCTTCCGGCTTCCTCCAAAACAGTCGCACATTTCTTTCAGTGTCTTGACAAGCCGGTACGGGCTTTCATAAAACACCATGGTGGCATTAGACGCGTTTGCATCAAGCAATCTCTTATGTCTCTTTGATTTCTTTAGGGGCAAAAACCCCTCAAACAGGAAACGGTCGGTCGCCAGTCCTGAAACGGAAAGCGCTGTTACAGCCGCACTTACTCCGGGGATTGGAATGACCTTGATATTATTTTCCAGGGACTGGTTTATCAGTTCGTAACCGGGGTCGGAAATCAAAGGCGTCCCGGCGCTGGAAACCAGCGCAATATTTTCCCCGTTAAGCAGTTTCTCCATGATTATACCCTGCTGTTTAAGCTTATGAGGAGTAGATGAGGTATACCATTTATGTTCGGTATAGCTGATTAATGGCTTTTTTATTTCATATCGCGCCAATAATTTAAGGGTGGTATTCACGTTTTCACTGGCAATCGCATCGACTTCTTTGAGTATGCGTAAAGCGCGTAATGTGATATCTTCCAGATTGCCGATAGGCGTGCTGACAATATATAATATGCCTGGCATAGAATATTAAATTACCAGAATATCGGAATATCCCCGATGTTCATCGGGACTCCGCTTCGCTACGCAGAGTATCAGATTTTTGCCGCGGGATTATTTCTTGCCGATTTTATTTACCGCTAAAGCCAAGCGGCTTTTAAGGCGGGAGGCCTTATTTTTATGGATTACCCTGCTGCCGGCGGCTTTATCGAGGACCTTAAAAACACGCCTCAAGGAAGAATAAACCGGCCCCAGATCTGCTTTCGCACCAGATTTTTCCGACTGGTGCTTGGCAATAGTCTCGCGGATAGACCTCATGGCAGTTTTTACCCGGCTTTTGACTTGTTTGTTAAGAAGTTTTCTTTTCTCGTTTTGCCTGGCCCTTTTTTGTGCTGATAAAGAATGCGCCATGTTTTAATTTCCTTTCTTGTGGTTTAAGACTATAGTCCTAACCACTGAAAATCTGATTAAAGTTATCGTGGAACGATTTTCTTGTTTTTATGCAAAATCCTTATATTTTTCCACTTTCTTTGAAGCGTCTTTATAATTAAAATCTATTTCCAGTATTTTCTTGAATTCTTCCACGGCTTCTTTGATGTTCTTGTTATCCTCATAAGCCCGGGCTAAAAGATAACGCAATTCCTTGGTTTGCTCCGTGGTTAATGCACCGGCTTCCAATGACTTTTTAAACTGCGTGATTGCCAGGTCATAGTGTTTTTTCCTGATGAATGCTTCGCCCAGGTATCTATAGGAAGCAACGCGCCGTTTTGGGTCGCGCGCGGCCATCTGGAATTCGGTGATTGCCTCGTCTATTTCACCGGCGGCATAAAGGGCCGTGGCCAGCTGGAAATGGAGCGTCATATCGGTCGGATGCGCCTTCACCCTGCTGCGATATTCTTCTATCTGGAACTTGCGTTTTTCCGCCTTAAGTGCGTCTGCCTTGGTTTTCAATGCCTGGTTATCCGGATTCATGGTCGCTTCTTTCTGCAATTGGGCAATTTCCTTGTCAAAATTCATTATTTTTATATCCCCGATACGCATCGCAAGCATCCCATCCGAAGGGCTGATTTTAGCGGCTTTCTGGTATGTTTCCAAGGCTTTATCATATTTCTTTTTCTGTATATACAACTCCCCTATTTTCTTCAATGAGACAATATTCTGCGGGCTGTCCGGATTTTCGTCAATGATTGCTTCCAGTCTCTTTATTTCACCATCTACATCGCCTTTTACGAGCTGGCCGGCTTTTTCGAGTTCCACGGCTTTATCCCTATCCTTTATGACATCGCGCGATGATTTGGCAGTCGCCCATCCGCCTCTTTCGATGGTAGTCAGCGCCGCTAAATCTTTCATGGCGCGCGGAGCATCCGGATCGGACGGGTTAAGGGAAAACACCTTGCGGTAACATTCCATGGCTTTTTTGACATCTTCTTTGGAACGGTAAAGCTCTCCCAGCGCCTTAAGCGAAGGCAGATGGTCGGGGGCCAGGCCAATGATTCCCTCGTATTCACGGATAGCGCTGTCCACATAGTTCATCTGGTATAAAACGCTTGCCAGCCTAGTCCGCCCCCAGATACTGATCGGGTTTTTCGCCAGATATGCCTCACAGGTGTTTATTACATCGAGTGTTTTCTTGTTGAGCAACCCGTAGAAAAATAATTTCACCATTGGGATGAACGCGGATAAAGCCGCGCCGGTCCCGTTCGGAATACTGCCGGTTTTTATTTCGTAGCTCTTTACGATGCTTGCCCTGATAATATACCTCGCTTCGGCATGCGACGGGTCCATTTCCAGAATATGTTTGGATAAATCGATGGCGTAATCGTAGTTTTTCTTATCAAAGGCTTCCTGGGCCTTGCTGAATATTTTATCTATATCAACCATATTTCTTTCGTTTTAACGTATTAAATAAGATACTATAAGCCGATTTTTTTATTCTGTCAAGTAAAAACAAAACTCTTGAGATTACAAGAGATTTAACGGGTCGATATCCAGCGTCAGTCTTATTGACTTGGAAGTGCTGTTAAAATCTTTCCGATAAACATGATAAAGTTTATGGATAAAATCGGCGGTTTTGGATTTAATTACAATCTGCCACCTGTAATGATTCTTTATCCGTTCCCAAGGGCACGGAGCGGGGCCTAATATCTCAATATCTTTGTCATCACCGATAAATTCTTTTATCTTCCCCGCTAATTGTTTTCCGTAAACTTCCGTTTTGGCTTCATCTTTCCCTTCCATCAAAATGCGCAAAAGGTGGCTGTAAGGCGGGTAAAGAAAAGCTTTCCGGTATTTCAACTCCTCAGCCGCAAATGAACGGTAATCATGACGGCTGGCGTGGATAATGCTGTAATGCTGGGGATTGACTGTTTGGACGATTACCCGCCCGCCTTTTGCTCCCCGGCCGGTCCGGCCGGCGACTTGCGTAATCAACTGGAATGTCCTCTCTGCCGAACGGAAATCCTTCAGGTACAATGCGGTATCCGCTGAAATTATGCCGACCAGAGTGACATTCGGAAAATCCAGACCCTTGGCAACCATCTGCGTCCCGACTAATATATCGGTTTCGCCTTTCCACAATGCATCAAGAGCTTCTTTACCTGACTGGCGCAAGCGCATGATATCACTATCCACCCTATTTATTCTTGAAACCGACTTGGTTTCTTTAGGGTTAAATATTTTATTGATATATTCCTCCACCCGTTCTGTTCCGCTGCCGAGTTTTTTCAGGTTCGGATAGGCGCATTCGGGGCAAATCTCCGGCAAATCCGTTTCCGTATTGCAATGATGGCATATCATCCGGTTAATCTTTTTGTGATAAGTCAACGCCGTCCGGCAATGCTTGCACCTGACTATATGTTTGCATTTCGGGCAGGTCACCAGCGTAATATACCCGCGCCGGTTAAGGAACAGAATCACCTGCTCTTTTTCTTTAAGCGATTCCTTGATGGCCAGCTCCAATGGCTTGGAAATAACCAGCGTATTATCCTTCTCACCCTTCTGCTGGGTCATATCAACTATTTCGACTGCCGGCAAGGGGCGGTTCTCGATTCTTTCCGGGATCTCAAGGTAACAAAAACTTCCGGTTTGCGCGAAATAGTATGCTTCCAAAGAAGGCGTGGCGGAACCGAGAATAACCGTTGCTCTTTCAATTTCCGCCCTTTTTACGGCGACGTCGCGCGTGTTATAGCGCGGCGTGCTTTCCTGCTTGAATGAGGTTTCGTGCTCTTCATCAATCACAATTATGCCAAGATTCTTGGTCGGGGCGAATATTGCCGAACGCGCACCGATTACCACGTCGATCTCTCCGTTCCTGATATTATGCCATTGCTTGGCTCGCTGCCCCTCTGTCATGTAACTATGCAAAACCGCGATACGATCAAAACGACGGCGGAAACGGCTGACGGCTTGGGGTGTAAGCGAGATTTCAGGCACCAGCACAATCGCCTGTTTATTATTCTTTATCGCTTCGGCTATTACCTGGAGATATACTTCGGTCTTCCCGCTGCCGGTAATGCCGTGGAGCAAAAACGTATCGGACTTGTTTTTGGCGAGCGAATCTTTTATCTTGCTTATCGCATCAGCCTGTGCAGGTGTCGGAGGAAACGGTTGTTCCTTGGTTACAGAACCGGAAAGATATGAATCAAACAAGATATCTCTTTTTTCCAAGCGCACCAGTTTGGCGCGCTTTAGTGAATTAATCGGAGAAATGCTTATGCCAAGCTTTTTCTGTATTTCCTGAAATGACAGTTCTCCTCCACTGGAAATCAAAAGATTCAGGATATGCGCCTGCTTTTGGGCCTTAGGCAATCGTTTAAGTCTATCAATTTCCGGGATTATTTTATCCTGGGGCATATCTAATGCGACAAATATTCCCTGTCTGACCCCGCTTTCCTTGCGTACTCCCGCAGGTAATGTCGCCTCCAACGCCTCGCCCCAGGAGCACAGGTAATAATCAGCAATACATCTGGCAAGTTTCAGTATTGGCTCGCTTATCGGCGGGATATCCTCGATAACACCACTTAGGAACTTTATTTTATCAGATGGAATATCGGTCTTATCCGCTAAAGCCACGCAATAACCGGTCTGTATGCTGTTTCCAAAAGGCACCACCACTGCCTGCCCTATCTTCACCTTATCCTTAAGGTTATCAGGTATGCGGTAATCGAATGTCTTATCAAACGGAATCGGGAAAACTATTTGCGCATATGTCATTATAGGCTTGCCCCGTTAGAAATTTTATCCTCTAATAGTCTATTTTATGGTAAGAGTAATTTTATTAATCACAATGCAATACCACTTATTTCTAACGGGGTCAAGAGTAATATGTTATGATTTTATTGATACCTGATTATCAGTTATTATAATGATTGCAAATGAACCCCTTAACCCATTTTCTTATCGGCTGGTCAGCGGCGAATATAGACACCCTTGAAAACCGTGACCGGATATTAGTCACTATCGGCGGAGTCCTGCCTGATATAGATTCCTTCGGCATCATCCCGGAAATTCTTACCGATAAAAAACTGGACTGGTTTTCCCGTTACCATCATATCCTGGCGCACAATATACTGGCGGCAATTGCCGGCTTGATTATTGTCGTTTTACTGGCACGCAAGAAATTCACTACGGGCGCGCTGTTCTTCCTTGCCTTCCATATACATCTATTATGCGATATACTGGGCGGGAAAGGGCCGGACGGATACCAGTGGCCTATCCCTTATTTATGGCCATTTTTATCCGAGCTCCAAATCACTTGGACTCATCAATGGGCATTAAATGCCTGGCCCAATTTCGCCACAACCATATTTTTCATTATTGTGACAATCTGGCTGGCGCGCAACAAAGGATATTCATTCGTCGGCATATTTTCCCGTAAAATCGACGAGCAGATAGTTAAAACCATCCGCAAAAGGCTCACGCAACGCCATTGATTTATATACTTGACCTTTACTCCCTCAAATTGTAGGATAAACCCCCATGCTTAAGAATAAAGACCTCCGTTTAATCGGTCGGCTGTATAAATTTGCCCGGCCGTATACATCGCTGATTATCGTCACAATAATCATGATGCTCCTATATTCGGCACTTTCCACCGCGCCGATTCTGCTATTCCAGCCGTTTACGGATAAAATCGTGATTAAATCTATTGACGTCAAGGAAATCAAACTGCCGTCCGCCAAAACAAGCTGGAATCCTTTCAACAAACTGCTGGAAGGAAAGGACATGAGGGAAACGTTTAACCTGATTACCATGATTTTAATCCCACTTATTCTTCTCCTGGCTTTATTGGATTACCTAAAAGAATACCTTTACCGTTATGTAACCTTCCGGACTCTTATGGACATCCGCAATACCTTGTGCGGGCATATTATCCATATGCCCATCAGGTTCTTTAACGATAAAAAAGCCGGCGACCTGATATCGCGCGTGACCAATGATGTGGCAACGACCCAGAGTTCTTTGGATATCCTGTTCGGCGATATTATCCTTCAACCGACTAAAATACTCATGATATTCATCGGCATGCTGATTGTCGATTACAGGGTGGGACTATTGATTTTAGCCTGCATACCATTTTTCGCCTGGCCGATTCTGCGTATCGGGCAAAGGGTGCGCAAATTCAGGAAAGGCAGCCTTGTTAAATTAAGCGACGTGACCGAATCGATGCACCAGATGTTCACCGGTGTCCGCGTGGTCAAATCTTTCCGCATGGAAGACGAGGAAATCAAGGAATTCGCCAAGGAAAACGAGGGCTTCTTCCGCAAGATGTTGAAAGTCGCCCGCGCCCTGGCATTCAGTTCAGCTTTTGTCCATATTGCCGGCGGTGTTGCCCTGTTACTGGCTACTATCGGAGGAGGATACCTTATAAAATCCGGAATCATGTCCCTGGGAACCCTGGCAACACTGATTGTCTTTATTATGTTCCTTAATGCACCGGTTCGACTGTTTGCCAAATCTATCAATGTCATCCAGGAATCGTTAGCCGGAGCCGAGCGCATCTTTGAACTCATGGAAATGAAACTGGAGGCGGCTGACGAAACCGGAACGATAAAAATAACCTCTCTTTCCCAGGGCATAAAATTCAACAATGTCCATTTCGCCTATGACACTGAATCGGTCTTGAGTGATATCAGTTTTTCGGTCAAGGCGGGCGAAATCGTGGCGATTGTCGGCCCGACCGGCGCGGGAAAATCCACCATGCTCGACCTGATTGCCCGGTTTTACGACCCGCTTGAAGGCTCGATAGAAATAAACGGGATTGATTTAAGGAAAGTTGAGCGCGAGTCGCTTTTGAGCCACATCGCCATCGTCGGTCAGGAAACCTTCCTTTTCAACACCACCATCAAGGAAAATATCAGGTACGGCAAACGCGACGCGACAGACGAGGCGATAATCAACGCCGCCAAGCTGGCGCAAATCCATGATTTTATCTCCGGACTACCTAAAGGATATGATACGGAAATCGGGGAACGCGGAGGAAAACTATCCGGAGGCGAACGCCAACGCATTTCCATCGCCCGCGCCATATTAAAAAATCCATCTATCCTGCTGCTTGACGAGGCGACTTCGTCACTCGATTCCGAAGCCGAACGCCTGGTCCAGAATGCCCTTAATAACCTTATGAAAGAGCGCACCACCTTCGTCATCGCGCACCGGCTCTATACCGTGCAAAATGCAAATCAGATTATCGTCCTGGAAAAAGGGAAAATAGTCCAGCAAGGAATCCATCAGGAACTTATCAGCAAAGAAGGCCTTTATAAGAAATTATACGAAACACAATTTGGGAATACGAGAAGCGAATAGCAAGAATCGGGTAGCCAGGGAATTAATTTTATCCCTCGCTACTCACTACACACTACTCGATACTTAATAGGAGGGCTATCTGTGAGAAGAATTTTGGTAACCGGCGGCTGCGGGTTTATCGGCTCGAATTTTATCCATTATATGCTGAAACGCCATGGCGATATTTCCATCATCAATCTTGACCTTTTGACTTATGCCGGCAACCCGGAAAATCTGAAAGGTATCGCAAAAGACAGAAGATATACATTTATAAAAGGCGATATTGCCGATGGGAAACTCGTGGAAAGCATCCTGAAGCGTAGGGTAGACGCCATCGTAAACTTTGCCGCGGAAAGCCATGTCGACCGGAGCATCCATAATCCGGCGGTATTCCTCGCCACCAATATCCTTGGCACGCAAAGATTGCTGGAATCCGCCATGAAATACCGCGTTTCCAGATTTCTCCAGATTTCGACCGATGAAGTGTACGGTTCGCTTAATCCAAAAGAGCCGGCCTTCACGGAAAAGCATCACCTTGAGCCTTCCAGCCCTTATTCAGCCAGCAAGACCTCGGCGGATTTATTGGTCAAGGCGTATGAAAAAACCTTCGGTTATAAAGCAATCATTACCAGGAGCAGCAATAATTACGGGCCATATCAGTTCCCGGAAAAGGTAATACCATTATTCATCACCAACGCGCTGGAAGGAAAACCCCTGCCCCTTTACGGAGACGGTAAAAATGTCCGCGACTGGATTTACGTGGAAGATAATTGCGAAGCAATCGACCTCGTTCTCCGCAAAGGCAAACCGGGAGAAATTTACAATATCGGAGGACAATGCGAACGGCAGAATATCGAAATCACCAAGACCATCTTGAGTGAATTAGGCAAACCCGAATCGCTCATAAAACACGTCAAAGACCGTCCCGGCCATGACCGCCGGTACGCCCTGGACGTCTCCAAGATAAAAAAGGAACTCGGCTGGGAACCGCTTTACACCTTTGAACAAGGCATCCGTAAAACCATCAGGTGGTACCAGGATAACCGGGAATGGTGGAAACGGGTAAAAAGCGGAGAGTATCTGAAGTACTACAAAAAACACTACGGGTAAATGCTTTTCACCGCAAAGACGCAAAGAGCGCAGAGAAAATCTATTTCTTTCCAACAATCTCCAGATGCCCTGCCGAGCCAAGAAGTGTTTCTTCTGAATTGAGTTTCAGCTCCAACTCCAACAGCCGTTTGAAAGCGTCTTTGTCTTTGAGTATTTCGCTGTTCGCTCTCACCGGCAATACCGGCTTACCGATAAGCGATACCACCTCGAATCCTTTCCGGCTAAACAGGTTCCGCAATTCATCCGGCGTGAAATAATGCAAGAGATGCTGTTCTTCTTCTTTCCGGGTAAACCAGTTGGTCTCGCCGGTTTTCACCAATTTTTCCAATCCATCCAACTCATTCTGTTCTATGAACACCCTAAGCCCGCCGAACCTGTTATCAACCGATGCGATAAATAATCCCTTTGGCTTTAGAATCCGGTAACATTCTTTAACTGCCTTGGGCGGATTATCACAGCATGACAAAGGGTCGCCTTCGGCCAAGACCAGGCTAAACGATTCAGGATTAAAAGATGAAAGGTCGCAGATATCCGCCTTGGCAAAACTAATCTTTCCAGAAAAACCTGCCTCATCCGCTTTTCGCTTTGCCACATCAAGCATCTTCTGGGAGATATCGGCAAGCGTTACTTCAAATCCTGATTTGGCGAGTTTCAGCGCCCAGTTTCCCGTCCCGCCGCCGATATCTAGAATCTTACGACCCTCCAAGCGCGGCAGGTATTTCTTTATATTATTCCAGGTAACGGCATTATAAAATTCCCAGTAGGCGTCTTTGTATGAATCGTCATACTGATGCGCCACCCGGTCATAATATGTTTCACACGAAGATTTATTCATAATCTTGAATCCTTATGGAAATTTTATTATAGTGATAGCGGTGTAAAAATCCACAAATTTAGATGATAAGTTAATAGGTTGATAAGGCGACAAATCTTATCAACTTACAATCTTATTATCGTATAAACTTAACAATGAGATACAAAGGAAATATAATCCGGCCGCCCAGCGAAGCGGACAGTTATCTTCTGCAGATAACCTACGGCTGTTCGCATAATAAATGCGCCTTCTGCGGGACCTACGACCAGAAATTCCGCGTGCGGGCGATGGATGATATCCTGACCGATATCGCCATGGCGCATAAATACATCCCGCATACCCGGCGGGTATTCCTGTGTGACGGCGATGCCATGATTTTGCCCAATAAAAGTCTCGTTCAGATTCTTAAGGCGCTCAACATGGCTTTCCCAAATTTGCAACGGGTCGGCATCTACGCCAACGCCCGCGATATCATAAAGAAATCCGATGCGGAACTGAAAGAACTCTCTGATAATAAACTGACTATCGGTTACCTTGGGTTGGAAAGCGGCAATGACGAAATACTGAAGAGGGTCAACAAAGGCGCCACCGCCGAGGATATGGTCAATGCCGTGCGCAAAGCGCAGGTCAACGGAATCAAGATGTCCGTCATCGGATTAATCGGACTGGGCGGACACGAATTATCCAAGGAACACGCCATCGATACCGCCAAGGCGGTGAATTCGATGAACCCGCGTTACTTCAGCCTCCTTACATTGATGATAGTTCCCGGAACGCCGCTGGCAAAGGACTATGAATCCGGTAAGTTCAAACTGCCCGAAGCGGAAGATATGGTAAAGGAAATAAGACTGGTCGTGGCAAACATGGATACCGAGCATACGATATTCCGGGCAAACCACGCATCCAATTACGCACCGCTGGCCGGCACGTTTAATAAGGATAAGAAACGCCTGCTCGAAGAGATTGATAAGTATCTGGAAGGCGAATACGATTATCGTCCGGAATTCCTGAGGGGATTATAAAACAACAGGATTAAACGGATTTATCCGATTAATCTGTGTAATCTGCGGTTTTATTTCTTAATATACTGCTTATGCATTAGCTGATCGGATTCGTCTTTCAACTCCGAGCAAAATCCGGCATCATTTTCCAGCTTCATAACCGCGTTTCCGCTGATTTTCTGTTCGTTCGCCTTGCCTTTTTCCATCTCCTTCATAAAATCGCTCACCGCATTATTGGATACAAGCTTAATTTCTCCTTTTGCCGGGTTAACGACCGACTCGCTGGCAAAGGCATTGAGCATCTTAGGATAAGCTTTCTTAAGGAGCTTGTTGGAGAGGAACAAATCCACCGAATTGATTTCTCCGTTTAAGACATAGGCAACGCCGATAGCATCAGGGTATTGTTCAAGGAGTTTCCCAAACTCTTTTTCGTATTCGGCGCGCGCCTGTTTCATCTTTTCGTTATCCATCTCCTCGTTAAAGCTGGATGTTTTGGAATTGCTTTCCCCGGTAATTTGGCGGGCTTTTTCTTTATATTCCGCTACATTTGCCCAGACTTCACTTTGTGCTCCTACCTGTATGGCAAGTTTCATATTTTTATCAGCTGCGATATTCGCGCTTGAACCAAACTGGGCATTTCCGGACCAACGGCTTTCTTCCACGCAGAGCGATGGGACATCCACCTTGCCAGAATGGGCGGGAATAACCAGGCTTGCCTGAATGGTTCTATCCTGCTTGCCGCCTTTTACGACATCGCCCACCTGGATAAAGAGCGGCTTATCGGAAAGATTTTCCAGCTGGAGTGTCTGGACAGAGGCGTTTTCCAGCTCGCTCAAAACGACCTTCTTTGTTTCCAGCCCTTCTGCCAAGGTAATGTAATCAGCCGGCGGCTTTAGTTCCGGCGTGGTTCTGGATATGACAAACAGGGTCATGTTTTTATAGGTATGTGGCGCGGAAAAGGAAAGTTCCCCGTAGCCCCTGACTTCCGCGATGAACGGTTTTTGGGCATTTCCGCCCGGCACGTTTCCGTCGCTTTTCATCATCACAGCCAGCATTAACCCCATAACAACCCCAATAACTATGCCCATAAAAATCCCGACAACTATTCCACCTTTATTCATAGATGCCTCCTTTTCTCTGATATATTAGACTACACCAGCGTTGAATTATGCTAAAAAATACGCGGATACGGGGAAAATATATTTAACAATAAACGGTTCGTTTCATTTCTTGTTTTCATCTTCCTTAAACAGGGCGGAAAAATACGATAATGACATTGGTTGCCAAGTTGGATACTCGTCATGGTTGTCTTTTCCGCTTAGTCTTTTCTGGTTATTACCGTCAAGCTCCATGTCATATACATATATTTTCGGAGCGCCGTCCCGGTGTGATTCAAAGACAATCTTAGTCCCATCCGGACTCCATTCAGGGATGATATCAGATTTTTCATTTGGAGTTAATAAAAGCTGATTCTTACCATCCGCGCTTATAACACATATTGTTATCTTACGGTCTCGCTCCGAGTGAACGGCAATTCTGGTTCCATCCGGACTCCAAGACGGATAAACATCATAACACTTCCCTTCCTGGCTTATCCGGGCTAATCTGGACTGGTTTTGCCCATTTGCATCCATTACAAATAAATATATTATATCCTCCTTATTAGAATCATATGCTATATAGGCGATTTTAGTCCCATCCGGGCTCCAGACAGGATGCCGTTCCCAGGAACGTTCTGTTTTAGTCAGCCTGATTAGATTTTCCCCATCTGTATCTATTACGCATATATCGGAAGCATTCCAATGCACACGGGATTCATAGGCAATTTTAGCGCCATCCGGGCTCCAGTCAGGGCTTTCATCAGCGGCATCAGGCGTGCGTGTTAAATTAACCTGGTTTTTTCCGTTCGCGTCTATGAGATAGATATCACAAAGGCCATCCGGCGGTTCTGCCGCAAAAGCAATCTTTGCGCTATCAGGGCTCCAACTGATTTTATCGCCTTCTATTTCGGAGTCGGTTAATCTAATATGATTTCTGCCATCCGCATCTATTGTATTTAGAATCCACTTATCAACAAAGATAGTATAATACTCCGTGATAAAAGCAATCCTGGTGCCATCAGGACTCCAAAAAGCATTACTTTCATATTCATTAGTCGCTGTCAATTTAATCTGGTTTTGCCCGTCTTCATCCATTAGATATATTTTCCTTTTATCGCTATTACGCATAGAACGGAAAGCAATCTTTGGCCTGGTCAAAGGATAAATCTGCCGGCGTATATATTTAATACGCATTCTTATTTCTGATTCGCGGCTTTCGGTTGTTTCATTAAGCGCATCGGCAAATTGTTTTATCTTATGCATAACTTCAGCCTTATCATTAACATTTGCTTTACGATACATCCAAATCAGATTGTCCCCCAGTTTAATCAGTTCTTTTTGTGTCCCTTCGCGAATTTCCCATTCCTCAGCGCTTAATTGCTTGATTAACCCCTTAACTTTACTCTCAAATTCTTGAAGGGGAAAAATCGTTAAGTCGTTTTTACCAGCACATCCAATTATTACCGCCAATACGCAAAGAAAAACAATACTCAATTTATTCATATCCGTTTTATCTGTGTAATCTGCGGCTATAATTTCCTCGAAAAGTATTTCCCTTTCAATCCATCCAGCCCTTTTTCCTGATAATTCTTAAACCATCTCCAGATATTTCTTTTATCCGCTCCCAAATGATTGGCAATCTTTTCCACTGTCCAGCCTTCATTGGAAAGTAGAATACTCTGGATGCGCCTTCTGGCACGCAGACCGCCTGTTTTTAGGACTTCATTACATACATAATTTAGCTTGCGCCCTTTGTTCCGCGGACAGTTTTAGAAACGTTGGTTTTCGCGCCATAAGAGACGTTTTGCTCCTATCTTAAATTTAACCCAGAACTGATTATCGCTATATTTATCCCCGCCTAAAAACGTCACGATTCAATCTCGAATATAACGCATATTAAGCCCTGAAAACGAATAAAATCAACCTAAATCCGCCTTATATTTAAGATAGACTGATTTTACTCCTAACCCTTTATTTAACAATAAGTTATCCCAAATCTAATGGGTACCGCCCCCGCCTCCCCCGGCGCCAAAGACGGCTTATATATATATCAACTTCGCCTTATATATAAACCAAGAGCCTCTTCTATATAAATCAAAGGCTGAATCTATATATACCAAATCATGCGGCTATATAAACCAGCGTTTGGGCCTATATATAACAAATATGGGGCATATATAAACCAAAAGCTGCGCCTATATATATCAAACTTTGGGCATATATAAACCAAAGGCTGAGCCTATATAAAACAAGCTCCGCGCCTATATAAAACAAAGTTTGGGTATATATATATCAACGCCGGCGCTGGGGTATTTTAAAAACTCTGACAGAATAATTCGTTACGGCCGGTAATAGTAATACCAGTCATACTCAAAGGTAATTGATTTCCCTTCCGGAATCGTCGCATCCCAAGTGATTTTGGAAACTGAATTAACCTGATACCACCACCAGGGCCAGCTCCACCAATAATACCATGGATAACTCTCCCTGCCAAAGGAGGTATCCTCCGCAACATTGGAAAGGGTAATCTTGCCGTTTTCCGTGGCCGAATCCACCTTGCCCAAGACATGGCGGGTAATTGAGATATTAACCGGCTTATTCTTGAAATTGGTTACGGTTAATTTCCCGTGCAGGTTTATTTTCGAATACGTGTTGCCGTTAATCACGATATTTTGGTCGCGGCTTAGTTCCGTCTCTTCTTTCTTGGTGTTTAAATCAGTCGCTATCGTAATCGGGACATCCACGGTATTTTTGACCGAGGTATAAGTCATGAGTTGTTGCCCAAGCGGCGTCCCGCCTTTGAAGATAGTCGCCGGTCCGGTCGTCCAGGGGATATCTCCGCTGTTGGTCAGCCGGACGGCGTGCATGCACTTGGCGCTGTTCATCGCGTTCATCATCTGCTGTTGGCGGCCCTGGTCCGTATATTGCCACATTTCCTTTGCCGGCAAAGGCGGTATTTCCCAGGTATAAATATCTTTGTAAGGGACGGTCACTTCCAGGAGTTTCACCACCGCCCGCTCGCCTTTTTTCAGGGTTATTCCCGCTTTGTGGTAGAGGAATAAATCTTCCTGCTGTCCTTCGCTGGGCACTTCCGGCCCGCCGCTGCCACCGCTCATTCCGCTTTCATCAGCCGGTCCGGCGCGTTGCGACATCATCGCATTGGAAAGGTAATCCCTCTCAGTTCCCCGCGCGCCCATTCTTGGCGAGGCGAAATAAGAACTGAGCCGCAAGCCTATTTCCCGCAAAGCAATCGGGGAAATATTCTCCTTCATGATAAAACTGGGAACGCCGACCACCAGCCTCAAATCCGCGTTTTCCAAATCAGCCAGGTCGTTGATAATCGTCCCCTGGAGCGAAACAACGGCTTTACCGTCATCCGTCAATTGGATTTTATAATCCGGAATCCAGCGGATGCCTTTCTGGAAATAAACGAATCCGACCGTGCGGTCTCCGTCCACCGGCTTGCCCTTGCTCACCAGATGCATGGATATTTCGCGCACCTGTTTCGTTTCGTTATGCGTGGTATTGGGGTTTTTATCCGCCAGGGCGATGCTGTGGATGCTTTCACGCTTTATCAGCTTGACGCCGGTCTCTGTTTCCAATATGACAAAAGTAGAAAGCATTTTAGCCTCAGCTTCCTTGCTTTCGCGAATCTGCTGATTGTAAATGTAACGCCCCCACTGGTCATAGTAAGCGGGCAGATTTTCGCTCAATTCGGTTTCCTGTTTGGATTCATGCTGAAGGATGCCGACCAGGATTCCTTCATAAGAGAGAAGAGCATTGTCTTTACCCTGCTCAAAGATAGTCGCTTTTTTGCCCTTATTCGCCTGGACGATTTCATCAAAGTTAAGGCAGGGGCGTGTTTGCTTATCCTCAACAAAACCTGATTTGAGGAAATCGATTTCAGACTTCGTATCGGTAACAAACGCCCAGAACGCGCCCAGGACCGGGACCGGCACAGTGCGTGTCCGGCACCAGCCGTTTTCCACTTTCACCTCGCCCTGAGACATCACTAATGTATGCCCGTCCTTAAAGACGGTGACATCGGTTATTTTCGGGGTAACTTCCGGCGCTTCCGCCATCACCGAAAGCGTCAGGAAAATCCCCACGACCATTGCTAAGACTGTCAACCTTCCTGCTTTTCCCATGTTTTCTCCTTTCATTTTAAGTGCTCTATCTCTTTTACAGTCGGCACCCACTTTTGCCAGTCAGTATCTATCTCGTCTATCTTCTTACCCAATAACTCTTCCACAAACTTAGTCCCGGTTTTATCCGCATCATAGTTATCGCGGAATTTCTTATAGAATTTGGGAAGAATGCCCTGTTCCTGCATATAGAGGCAGAAATACCGCGCCTGGGCATAATTCGTGCCTTTATCCTTATCATAGAATTCGTAATCCGTGGTCTTGAATAATTCCGTAAGCGGAACGAGCTTATTATTGTTATACGCTTCCATCAGAATCGGATAACGCCAGTTAATCATGCCTTTTAAAGAGCCGTCATCGGTGACAGTGCATTGTTCGTAAAGCGAGCCCATGCCCTCATTATACCATGCGGGGATATCCGGGAAATCAGGCGCGACCAGGGCGTGGAACATTTCGTGCACCAGCGTTCCCCCGCCTGTCCCGATATTCATGATAAGGCTTTTGGACGAATCCATATAATATCCGTAAGGAGTCGAAGGCTCTCGCCCTTCGGTCTTTTTGACATACGCCTCGTAGGAAGACGCACCTTCAAAGAGATAAACTTTCAGGATATAATCCGGTTTCTTATCGAAATAGTCCTTATACATTGCCTCTGAACAGCCTTTTATCGTACCTTTCTTGAAGCGGTCAAACTCTCGCTGGGAAATATTGCCTGCGACAGCAAACGGTTCAATGTAATCAACGATATAATCCTTGCCCAGTTCCTTCTTCATCTCGTCTATTACAACAACTGGATTTAGCGGATTAACCGGATTAGGAGTTTCCGCCCCGACAGTCCGTGTCGGGGTCCTGTTGTTAAGTCCCCCATCTGGCTTTGAACAGCCGGAGAAAAATATTACCGCAAAGACGCAGAGGATACAGATAAATGATTTCATATACAAATATAGTATATCCCGATAAAACCCATTTGTCAAGCAGGAATTCATTTTTACAGGGATTTTTATGCGTTCACTTGCCGTCTCGTTAACGTCTCGTCAAAGTCCCTGTTAAACATTAGTTTCAGGGCAAATACAGCCAGAACAACCCAAACGCGAAGAGCCAGGTCAGCCCGACTATAATAATCAGATATTTATAGACTTCCTTAAGGCTGGAACCGAAGTATTGGTTGGTCAGAATCAAGCATAAGTGCACCGGAGAAAGCATCACGCCTGCCAAACCCGATGTATAAAACAGAAAAGCGTGCGGCAGGAGATACCCATTCATTTCAGGCGGAATAAAAGTGGCGGCGATTATCGGATACGCCGTCCCGACAAAGGCAATGCTTAATCCCGTCAAGAGTCCCATAATAAACGGGATGGACATGGTCGCCAGGATACTGTAAAACATGGTGATTTTATAATTCATGCCTTCCTGGAAGAAAGCGGTCAGTTCTCCGGTCAACGTGCTTGCCTTGAGAACCGCCACGAATATCATGACGCCGGCCACCACGGACATCATGATGTAAGTTTCTTTGCGCAGGAAGACAGACCGGATAATCTTTTTTACATCCAACTGCTTTTGTATCAGGGCATTTACTATAACTACAGCTAAACCTGCCAGCAGGCAGTATATTATGTATAGATGTATAGCGGAAAAGAGGACGATTATCAGGATAAAAGGGAAAATATTGACGAATAACCTGCCGAACGATTTAGCCTTGGTAACGGAATTGGTGGGTTTTTTAGGTGTTATTTTTATACCCGGAAAAATGATGAATACTCCGATTAAAAAGGCAATAAAAATGAGCGGCATAAGCGCTATGGAAAACGAATAGAGATTCAAGCCGGAAAGTTTGCCCAGCAAAATCAGCCCGAGGTAAAGATACCAGCCGTATTCCCAGATATGGCGGAACCAGTAATTGATAATCGTCTTTTTGACAGGCGAGACGATGATATTTTCGCTGTTCTTATCCACCAAGGGCGCGGAAAAAAGCGCCCCGCCCGGCATGGGCAGTAGCCCGATGAGCATCGGGAACGCCGTCAGGGTAATCCTCTTTAACCCAAAGGTGTTCGCGACATCTTCGCTCATCTGTGTCATCTGGCCCGAACGGTTCAAGAGCTCCGAAAACCCTAGAATCAATCCGACTATTCCCATAAGGTTCAAGGTATCCGCGTTTATCAGGGCATAAAGCGATGAATCCCCCATATCTTTCCAGCCAAGCCCGAAAGATATTCCGACCACCAGCGCCATAAAAAGAATCGCTATGGTGAAATGGAGCTTCAGGCGCAGGAGAAGAATAAGAAGCGTCAAGAGCAAACATACTTTGATGATAATCATACTAAGAAAACTAACAACAGGATTAAACAGGATTTAACGGACCTGTCTGCGTGCGAACACGCACAGGCAGGAAGGAAAAATCAGTTTAATCCGCTTAATCCCGTTGTTTATCCTTTTCCCACCCTGAGGTCCCGAGACATTCAGGGTCTAGGGATACTTTAATTAATCTATTTCTATTTCATTAGTTGCTGTTCGTCAAGAGATTTGCGTCAATATAATTATCATTTCAAACAGTAAAATTGCTTTGACTAATCAATTAGTTTTATTATAATACTATGCTTTGATTCATACACTTTAAGGAGACGAATTATGGCCAAGTATATTTATTTCTTCGGCAAAGGGAAAACTGAAGGCAACGGCAAGATGAAGGATACGCTCGGCGGCAAAGGCGCGAACCTCGCGGAAATGGCGAAACTCGGCCTGCCCGTCCCTCCGGGATTCACCATCTCCACGGAAGTCTGCCGCTTGTTCTACAAAAGCAAGATGCAATTCCCGAAATTGCTGAAAAGCGAATTCGCCAAATACGTGAAAAAGCTTGAAGACGCCGCCGGCAAAAAATTCGGCGACCCTTCAAACCCGCTTCTGGTCTCGGTCCGCTCCGGCGCCAAGTTCTCCATGCCCGGAATGATGGACACCATCCTTAACTTGGGGCTTAACGACAAAACAGTCGAAGGGCTGGTTGCCCAGACCGGTAACGATAAATTCTCCTATGATTGTTACCAACGGCTTTTGATGATGTTCGGAGATGTCGTCCTGGGAATCGAGCGCAAACTCTTTGAAGCCGTCAGGCAGCCTGTCCACCGGGATACGGTAGAAAAATTCAAGGAGCTTATCCATAAACATTCCGGCAGACCCTTCCCGCAGGACCCGGTAGTCCAACTGGAAATGGCGCGTGACGCGGTCTTCCGCTCCTGGAATAACCCGCGCGCCGTCACCTACCGTAATTTATATAAGATTGACCACAATATCGGCACGGCCATAAATATCCAGACGATGGTGTTCGGCAATAGGGGCAACGACTGCGCCACCGGAGTCGGCTTTACCCGGAACCCGGCAACGGGCGAAAAAATGTTCTACGGCGAATACTTGACCAATGCACAGGGCGAAGACGTGGTCGCCGGAATCAGGACCCCCAGGCCGATTTCAGAACTCGCTAAGGAAATGCCCATACCGGCGAAAGAACTGCGCGATATCACCGCGCGGTTAGAAAAACATTATAAAGACGTTCAGGATTTCGAATTCACCATAGAAAAGAACAAGCTCTATATGCTCCAGACGCGCGTCGGCAAACGCACCGGACTGGCCGCAGTCAGGATTGCCGTTGACATGGCAAAAGAAAAGCTGATTAAACCGGAAGAAGCCGTTAGCCGCGTCGAGCCTTTGCAATTGAACCAATTGCTCCACCCGATGTTTAATCCGACTGAACGCCTGAAATTCAAGGTAATCGCCAAGGGGTTAAACGCCTCTCCGGGCGCGGCCGCGGGCAAGGTTTACTTTGACCCGGATAAAGTGGCTGAAATGGCCGATAAAGGCGAACGGACGCTTTTAGTCAGGAGCGAAACTTCACCCGATGACATCCACGGTATGTATAAGGCAAGAGGGGTTTTAACCGCCACAGGGGGAATGACCTCACACGCCGCCGTGGTCGGACGCCAGATGGGAAAGCCCAGCGTGGTCGGCTGCAGCGCGATTAAAGTGGATGAACATAATAAATTATTGAAAGTGGACGATCTCACCGTGAAAGAAGGCGATTATCTTTCTATTGACGGCGCCACCGGCGAAGTAATGCTGGGCGATGTCCCAACCATGGAATCCGAAGTGATGCAGGTGATTAAAGGCACGCTCGCTCCACGCAAAGCGCCTCTTTACCAGTATTTTGACCAGATTCTCAAATGGGCGGACGGCATCCGCCATCTTAAAATCAGGGCAAATGCGGATATACCGCGCGACGCCCAATATGCCATGAAATTCGGAGCTGAAGGCATCGGTTTATGCCGGACAGAACATATGTTCTTTGCCGAAGACCGCCTGCCTATCATGCAGGAAATGATTCTGGCAACGAATTTAAAAGACCGACAGAAGGCGCTTGATAAGCTACTGCCCCTGCAACGCGCTGATTTCAAAGGACTGTTTGAGGCGATGAGAGGCTATCCGGTAACCATACGGACGATTGACCCGCCGCTCCATGAATTCCTGCCCAAAAGAGAGGAATTGATGGTGGAAATAGCCACTCTTAAAGCTAAGAATTGTTCCTCAGATGAAATCAAGAAGAAAGAAAAGCTCCTAGCTCGGGTAAACGAGCTCCACGAGTTTAACCCGATGATGGGACACCGCGGATGCAGGTTGGGAATAGTATATCCGGAAATTACCTCCATGCAGGTACGCGCCATATTGGAAGCGGCCACCGAGGTGGCGAAATCAGGCAAAACAGCACTCCCGGAAATAATGATTCCTCTGGTCGGGCACATCAATGAATTCAGGAACCAGGCAATGATTGTCAATAAGATTGCGGAAGAAGTGGCCAAAGAAACTCTCTTTAAGGTGAAATACATGATCGGGACGATGATAGAAATCCCGCGCGCGGTGGTTACGGCTGATGAGATTGCCAAAGAAGCGCAGTTTTTCTCTTTCGGCACGAACGACCTGACCCAGATGACCTTCGGATTTTCGCGCGATGACGCCGGAAAGTTCATACATTATTATGTGGATAACAAGATTCTACCCAATGACCCGTTTGTCACCCTTGACCAGGATGGCGTGGGCAAATTAATTAAAAAAGGAACGGAAAAGGGCAGGAGCGTCCGGGCCGATTTAAAGGTCGGCATCTGCGGCGAACACGGGGGCGACCCGGAATCCGTCATTTTCTGCCACTCGGCGGGATTAAATTACGTAAGCGCCTCGCCTTTCCGCGTACCGATTTCGCGTTTAGCCGCGGCCCATGCGGTCCTGCGTGAAAAAGGCAAGTAAAAAGCAAGGAATTGACTTGACCCCGAAATACTGCTTTCTGTTTTGATTGCAGTAATTTCAACAAATCTATTACCTGCTATTCCGATTATCCGTCAAAGTGGCATTAGAATTACCAGACATTTTTATTGTCCTATAGCATGCCGGCATGCTATATTCCACACTCAGTGAACACGAAACCATTGCTGGCTGTTTTCGGGGCGATTTTATTATGGAGTTTTGTAGCGGCTTTCAGCTATCTCTTGGCGGGAGTGCCGCCGCTTTTTCTTACCGGTGCGGCTCTTTTCCTAGGCGGGATATTCTCACTTCCCAAAGCACGACTGTGGACATGGAACCGGCGTTTTATCCTGGCCGGAGTAATTGCTCTTTTTTCCTATCACTTTATCCTGTTCCTCGCCATGCGAACAGCCAATCCGGTTGAATGCAATATCATTAATTATCTCTGGCCGCTTTTCCTTGTCCTTCTGGCGCCGTTATTTGAAAAAGGCCTCGGCTGGACTTTCCGCCATCTGTTAGGAGGAATACTCGGCTTTGCCGGGGCGTTCATTGCCATATATAATCCATCGGATAAAATACTATCCGCATTCCATTACGGCTATATCCTTGCCTTTGGCGCGGCAATAATCTGGCCCGTCTATTCGCTTTACCTTAAGCGCTTTCCTCTTGTTTCCTCATGGACCATGGGACTGGTCTGCCTGATTACAGGGCTCGTTTCGCTCGCCGCTTCGTTTACCTTTGGAGAAGCAATAGAAATAAGCGGGAAGAATATTTTATATCTTATCATATTCGGGTTAGGTCCTATGGGATTTTCATTTGCCCTCTGGGATTATGCCCTGAAAAATGCCGACCCCCGCAAAATAGGGACGCTTTCTTATCTCACGCCGATATTAAGCACCTTTTGGCTTACTTTAGCATCAGGCAATGAACTAAGCATAATGTTAGGTTTAGCCTTGTTTTTAGTGGTAGTCGGAGCGGTTTTGGGAAGAAGATAATTGTCGTGAGAAGGATAATAACAAAAATACTGCGGTTAATCTAAACCGTAATTTCACCTATTATCTAATAGAACAGAGTTTTCTTGACTTTCACGCAATATCTGCTATCATAGATAATTTGTGCTTTATAGTTTTTATCGTAGTTAATAAACCATGCCCTGTGTGCGAACGGGGCACGAAGAAGGGAGTTAACGAACGTGGCAGAAAATTTGTTCCTTAAGAATATGGGGATTCTCGATAAGAATATCGAGAAAGAAGTAAGCGGCCTCATGAAGTCTTATTCCGCCGAAGAACTTTCCAAGCTTTACAAAGAATCAATCCGGGAATTCAAGCCCCATACCATCGTCAAGGGTAAAGTCATCTTAGTCCAGGATAAACAGGCCGTCGTGGATATCGGATATAAATCCGAAGGCCTTATCCCACTGCAGGAATTCGAAAAACCGGCTGAAGTCAAGCCGGGCGATGAACTGGAAGTATACCTGGAAACGGTCGAAGACGAATCTGATTTAATCGTCTTATCCAAAAGCAAGGCAGATTATATCCGCGGATGGGAACGGATAATGCAGGCCTATAAGGAAGGCGACCCGGTAAAAGGCACGGTCACCCGCAAAGTAAAAGGCGGGCTTATCGTCAATATCGGCGGGCCGGCATTCCTGCCCGCTTCCCAAGTGGATATCAGACGCCTCGATGATATCGGAAAATTAGTCGGCAAGGAAATAGAAGCCAAGATTATCAAACTCGATTCCGAACGGATGAGCATCATCATTTCAAGGCGCAAATACATGGAAGAACTGCGCAGCGCCCAGAGAGAAAAGCTCCTTAAGGAATTAAAAGAAGGCGACGTCCGCGAAGGGATCGTCAAGAATATCGCCGATTACGGCGTATTCGTTGACTTGGGCGGAATAGACGGGCTACTCCATATTACGGATATGGCATGGCGCCGTGTCAGCCATCCTTCGGAAATAGTCACCATGGACCAGAAAATACAAATAAAGATACTCAAAATAGACACCACCACCAACCGCATTACCGTCGGATTTAAACAGCTTACTCCAAACCCGTGGGAAAAAGTAGAGCAGAAATATCCGGCTAATACACGCGTTAAGGGCAAGGTCGTAAATATCATGCCTTACGGCGCGTTTGTCGAACTCGAAAGCGGAGTGGAAGGGTTGCTCCATATTTCCGAAATGTCCTGGACCAAGCGCATATCCCATCCTTCTGATATGCTCGCCATCGGTGATATAATCGAAGCAATGGTGCTTAAAATCAGCAGCGAAAAACAGGAACTGCTTTTAGGTATGAAACAGCTTGAAGTTAATCCTTGGACAACCATAGAAGGCAAATATCCTCCGGGAACCCGCATCCAGGGCCGGGTAAGGAATTTAACCACCTACGGCGCTTTCATTGAAATAGAAGAAGGAATTGACGGGCTACTCCATCTTTCCGATATTTCGTGGACTAAGAAAATCGTAAAGCCTGCCGATGTGATTAAGAAAGGCGACAAGATAGAAGCCATGGTTTTATCTGTTGACCCGGAAAAGAAAAGGGTTTCGCTGGGCCTTAAACAGCTCACCGCCAATCCATGGGAAACCACTATTCCGGAAAAATACAACGTCGGCGCGGTTGTCCCGGGTAAGGTATTGAGGTTGACTAAAGACGGTGCGGTTATCGAACTTGCGCCTGATATAGAAGGATTCCTGAAATTAGTCAAGGAACCGGAATCAGCTGGAGCTGAAGGCACACCGAAAGAAGAAGGTGAGAAAGTTCATCTTAAGATAGATGATGCCGTAACCGTAGAGGTCACCAAGATCGACCCGGCCGAAGGCAAAATAATGTTGAAAATGGGTTCCCAGCCTTCTTAAAAAGCACCGGACTTTAACCCGCGTTCCGAAGATAATATCGGGACACCCGCTCCGCCGAAACGGAGACGAGGCGAGGGGTTTTAATTTATAAGGTACTGAAGCTCAATAATGTGCGGAATAATTGGCTGTGTCAGCAAGCGCAATGTCAGCGAAATTATTATCAACGGATTGAAACGGCTGGAATACCGCGGTTATGATTCAGCCGGCCTGGCCGTCATCCCTAATGGAGCCAATAAAAAATCTTTCCATTTAAAAAAGACAGCCGGCAAAATTTCCGCGCTCGAAGCATTAATCAACCACAATGATTTCACCGGAACAATCGGCATTGGACACACCCGCTGGGCAACCCATGGAATTCCCGCGGAAAATAACGCGCATCCCCATTTTTCCTGCAATAAAGAAATAGTCGTGGTCCATAACGGCATTATTGAAAACTTCGAGGAACTGAAAGAGGAACTGCTCAAGCAAGGGCATAAATTCAGCTCGGAGACCGATACCGAGGTGATAGCCCATCTTTTGGAAAAGTATCTTAAAAAACATTCCCCGCAGGAATCATTGCAACGGGTAGTGAGCATCCTTGAAGGCAGTTTTGCACTGGGGATTATTTTCCTCAAAGAACCTCAAACTCTCTACGGCGCGCGTTGTAACAGCCCTCTGATTATCGGGGCCGGAGACGGTGAAAACTTCATTGCCTCGGACGTACCGGCGATACTGCCATATACGCACAAAGTTATTTACATAGATGAAGGGCAGGTTGTCCGCCTGACCGCGGATAAGATTAATATTTTCGGGTTTGACGGACGAACGCACCGGGCGCTCCCCAAGGAAATCAAGTGGGATATCAAAGATGCGGAAAAAGGCGGATACCCGCATTTCATGCTAAAGGAAATTTTCGAACAGCCGTCCGCAGTGGAATCTTCCATCAGTTATTATATCAATAGCAAAGGATGCGGCAAATTTAAATGCCTTTCCAATCTTAAGGAAAAGCTTAAGAAAATCAATAGGATTGTGATAACTGCCTGCGGAACTGCCTGGCATGCGGGATTGGTAGCTAAATACGCATTGGAGGAATTATGCCGCCTGCCGGTCGAAGTAAGCATCGCCTCTGAATTCCGTTACGGGAATCCGGTATTGGATAAGCATACTTTGTTTTTAGCCGTAAGCCAGTCAGGCGAAACGGCCGATACATTGGCGGCATTGCGCGAGGCAAAGTGCGCAGGTGCATTAACCATGGCTATCTGCAATGTCGTCGGCAGTTCTATTACCCGGGAAGCCGATACAACCGTTTACACCTATGCCGGGCCGGAAATCAGCGTTGCTTCGACAAAGGCTTATACTTGCCAGATATCAGTGCTACTCCTTTTTGCTGTTTACCTCGCCCGTTTACGCGGAAGCATCTCAGGCAATACGGAAAAACAATTGCTAAAGGAAATAAAGACGATTCCGGCAAAACTCAAAACCGTGCTGAAATCAAGCGAAGCAATACGTTCATTTGCGCATAAGTATAAAAACGCCCCCAACTTTATGTATATTGCACGGCGTTATAATTTTCCGAACGCCTATGAAGGCGCCTTAAAGCTTAAGGAAATATCTTACACCCATGCCGAAGGCTATGGCGCCGGTGAAATGAAACACGGCCCTCTGGCATTGGTGGATAACACCTTTCCAACAGTGACAATCGCCGTTAAAGGAACAGTTTACGAAAAGATGCTTTCCAATATCCAGGAAATAAAGGCGCGCCGGGGAATTATTATCGCGGTTGCCACCGAAGGTGATGAACATATCCGTCATATGACGGATGATATTATCTATGTGCCGGAAACCCAGGAAATGTTTTCTCCCTTGCTTACGGTGCTTCCATTGCAATTACTGGCTTATCACACAGCCGTTGCCAAAGGACGCAATGTCGACCAACCGCGCAACCTCGCCAAAAGCGTTACCGTAGAATAATTGAACTTTTTCCTTATTTTGAGCGTTTATATATATGGAAGATAGTTTTATTTGACCGCATATGGATTTAATAATATTATATTTAATCAGTTTAACAAGGAGGCATTTATGAAAAAAGGAAACGCGCTTTTGGTGATTGTTCTGATACTGCTTGCCGGGGTTATTATTTCCGTGTCCGTTTATTTTACGGCGAAGCAAACTCCTCATGGCAAAAAGGATGATACAGGATCTACAACCGCCACAGGGCAAACCAGCCAACTAAAGACCCTGACAACATCTGAACTCCTGGAACAAACCTTTGAAAAAGGCCTAGCATGGCTCATGAAAAGACAGCAGGATAATGGTGCATGGCAAAACCCGCCCCTGCCCGGAGGAAAAGGAAGTGAACCCGACGTTGCTTTCACTGCTTTAGCAATCATTTCGGTTGGCAAAGCTCCCCAGAAATACCGCGAGACCTACAAAAGCCAGATAGAAAAAGGAATTAAGTATCTCCTTGACCATGTCAATGAAAACGGTGAGGTAATAGATTCGGAAACACCGCCCACCTATGCGACTTACAAGACATCGCTGGCGATAGTCGCCCTAGTAACGATAGACAAGGAAAAATATAAAGACTCTATCAATAAAGCGATGGATTACCTCGTGAAAAACCAATTCGGCCCGGAAGACGGGGACGCCCAAAGCGGCGGTTGGGGCTACCAGGAAAAAGGGCCGAGCCCGAAAAAAAACGCCAATCTTTCAACCACCCAGTTTGTCATGATGGCTTTAAATGAAGGCGGCCTGCCGGAAGACAGCGATACATGGAAAAGAGCCGTTGAATTCCTTAATAAGGTCCAAAGCTCCAGCGAAAACAATAAATTCAGGGTAACTTCAAATGACGGTGGTTTTTTCTATTCCCCGATAGAAAGCAAGGCGGAAAAGAAAGAAGTTCTGCCGGACGGCACCGAAGTTTTAAAATCCTATGCTTCCATGACCTATTCGGGCCTTTTAAGTTTTATTTATGCTTACGTGGATAAAAAGGACCCGCGGGTCCAGGCAGCTTATAACTGGATTAAGCAAAAATATTCTCTTGAAGAAAACGTGGGATTAAGAACCGACGAAAAACCTAATTTAGGCAAGCAGGGTTTATATTATTATTACCACTCTTTTGCCAAGGCACTGGATGCGTACGGGGAAGCTACCATTATAACCATGCCTGATAAAACAAAACATAATTGGGCAAAAGACTTAACGGAAAAACTCGCTCTTCTCCAGAAAAATGAAGGATTCTGGGTTAACGAATTTGAAGAACGCTGGTTTGAAGGCTATGAAGGACTGGCTACCTCATTCGCGCTGATATCTCTTGATATATGCCGTAAATGGGTAAAACCGGAGACAAAATAGCCGATACTGATATAACGGAAAAGATTGACATTACGGATTAAGTTCATAAAATAGGTAAATACCAGGCAGGCGTAGCTCAGCCCCCGATATTCATCGGGGACAAGGATACGTTCTAAAAGCGGGCGTAGCTCAGTTGGTAGAGCACAACGTTGCCAACGTTGTTGTCGCCGGTTCGAACCCGGTCGCCCGCTCATGTTATTTACTATATCATCCATCATTTAAAAAGGAGCCTTTTAAATGAAAGGCATGCTGGTAATTTTTGTTGTCCTACTCATCGGAATGGTTGTTTTCTGGCAATATTTTCTGACCGAACAATCTACTCCTGACCCGAATACCGGTAAAAATAACACTTCATCCGATACCGGCAATGACCCCGCTTCCCAAAACCCGAACAGGAATAATCAAAATATTCCGCCTAACCGCATTCCATCAAATATCAGAAGCCGTGTAGTCATAGTCCGCAATTCCAAAATATGGGGCGATAAAAACACAATTAACCAGATACAAATGCAGCGTATGCTCAGCGTTGCCTTAAACGAGCTTTTCCTGATTGATTCATCCAAAGAGGCATTTAAGAAAATCATTACGGCGCAGGATAAAGTGGGTCTCAAGGTAAACGCTTACCTGGGCCAAAAGTCAAATTCGACCCATCCGGAATTGGCGGAGGCCGTCTCAACGCTATTAATCCAGGCAGGCGTTCAGGAAAACAACATCATCATCTGGGACCGGGCTAAAAACGAACTGGAAGACGCCGGATACAAGATAAATACTTCCGCGGAAGGCAAACGATGCCTGGCAACCATGACTCACCGTGTTGAAAGGCTGGCACAACCTTTCATGGGATATGACGACGCGGTTATTGCCGTAGGAAAATCCTCCACGAGGCTTTCTTCCATCCTTACCAAATTCACCACCGTTACCATCAATATGCCTGTATTGCGCACCCACAAATTTACCGCCAACTGCGGCATTAACAACGCGCTACAGAATATGTACCACGCCATCGAAATAACCCCCCGGAACACGGAAGCTTTATATGCCAATGAATGCGATCCCGGCGCGGCCGAGGTCTACGGGATAACCGAGATAAAAAACAAAACCAAGCTGGTTATATGCGATGCGCTCACCCCGCTTTATGACGGCGGGCCCATGGATGACCAGCGGTACCACACTAATTACAACGGGATAATCATGGGAATAGATCCGGTCGCGGTGGACGCGGTCGGACAAAGCGTGCTCCAAAAAATACGCGATAAAAAAGGCGGCAAAGAATGGCCCAAACTGGTCACAAATTACCTGATTACCGCCGAGAAAAATAACCTCGGCATAAGCAACCTGTCCCGCATCCAAATTATCGAGAAAGATTTGGATTACTAAGCTTTCATATCTTTTTACTTGACTTGTTCGGTTTTAAAGGTATATTGTCCCATTTAATAATAATTAAGGGGAATAAACTATGCCTAATCCTAAAAGAAAACTTTCAAAATCATGGCAGATGATGCGCCGTTCCCACTTGGCTCTCAAAGAATCTAATTTATCTGTCTGTCCCCGCTGCCACCAGCCCAAGCTGCCCCACCGCGTTTGCGGAAACTGCGGGTATTATAAGGGAAAAGAAGTCATTAAATTATAGCCGCTATTTTATAAGGTGAACGACAGTGATGAAGATTGCTTTAGATGCAATGGGCGGTGATTTTGCACCGGCTGAAACCGTCCGTGGAGCCGTCCTGGCCGCCCAAAATAATCCTGATATAACCATCCTGATGGTAGGCACTCCGGACGCGCTGGAAAAAGAGTTTGCCTCCGTCGGCGCCAAACCTAAAAACATTGAAATCGTCGCCTCTTCCCAGACGGTGGAAATGTCCGAATCACCGGTGGACGCCATCAGGCGCAAGCCGGATTCCTCTTTATTTAAAAGCATCAATCTGGTCAAAAAAGGGGAAGCCTCTGCCATAATTTCCGCCGGTAATACGGGTGCTGCAGTCGCCGGCTCCACCATGACGCTCGGTTTTCTCCCTAATGTCAAAAGGCCCGGAATTGCCATACCGGTCCCCAGCAAAAACGGGATTTGTTACGTTATTGACGCGGGCGCTAATATTTATTGCAACCCGCTTCACCTTTTGCAATACGGAATCATGGCCTCGGTTTACTGCCAACAGGCAAAAAATATCGCCAACCCGCGCGTCGGCGTATTAAATATCGGGGAAGAGGATTCCAAAGGCAACGAGCTTGTCAAACAAACCATCGAGCTTTTCAGGAAAACGGAACTCAACTTTATCGGGAGCGTCGAAGGGCGCGGCATTTTTGAAGGACAATGTGAAGTAGTAGTCTGCGAAGGGTTCGTCGGGAATGTCCTTTTAAAAACGGTCGAGGGATTCGCCGAATTTATGCTGAAATCAATTTCCGCCCAGGCGGCAAATTACTGCAAAGACAACGGCGGAACGGAACCGATAAAAAACATACTGGGCAAGATAAAAGAACGGACGGATTACGCCGAATACGGCGGGGCTCCGCTTTTGGGCTTAAACGGAATCGTCATAATTTCCCACGGGCGTTCAAATGCCAAAGCCATTGCCAACGCCATAAAAGTGGCCGGGGAATCCACGCGCCATAACCTCACGGAAGAAATCAATAAAGGGCTGAACACGGTCCAAAAACATATTTCGTGGATGGATGTGCTTAAAAGCTGGAGAGCCACTCATCGTTAATGATATAAAAATGAACCAGAAAGTTTCTATCGTTTCAACAGGCTCTTTCCTGCCGGGAAAAATCCTGACCAACGCGGATTTACAGAAGATGGTGGATACCAGCAACGAATGGATTATGGAGCGGACCGGCATAAAAGAACGCCACGTCATAAGCAACGGAGAGGCGACTTCCGACCTGGCGGTCAAGGCTGCCCAAAACGCCCTTGCCCAGGCGAATCTATCACCGGAAGACCTGGATTTAATCATCGTCGGCACGGTTACTCCCGACCAGCTCGTTTCATCTACCGCCTGTTACGTCCAAAACAAATTAGGCGCGCGCCAGATTGCGGCCTTCGATGTTTCCGCCGCCTGCACCGGATTTATTTATTCACTTACCGTCGGCCGCCAGTTTGTGCTGGGCGGTCATTATAAAAATGTCCTGGTCGCGGGAGCCGAATCGCTCACCAGCGCGACAAATTACGCCG
Source organism: Planctomycetota bacterium (assembly GCA_016207825.1). NCBI lineage: Bacteria > Pseudomonadati > Planctomycetota > Planctomycetota bacterium. The sequence goes on from JACQZI010000002.1 coordinate 50,293, forward strand.
ACCGCAATACCTGCATCCTTTTCGGGGACGGCGCAGGGGCCGTTATTCTCCAGCCGGGCGACCACGGCCATGAAATACTTTATACCAGTATCTTTTCCGACGGCTCCGGCAGCGAGATGATGAGCCGCCCTTCAGGCGGGTCAAAAATGCCCAATACGGTGGAAACAATCCAAAACCGCCTGCAATATATCCAGCTCAGGGGACGCGAAGTCTTTAAGTTCGCGGTCATGAAAATGGTCCAGCTTATCAAGGATTCGCTTTCTAAAACAAAACTGTCCATAAAGGACGTCGCGCTAATAATCCCCCACCAGGTTAATATGCGCATCCTGGAAGCCGCAGCAGAAAAGCTGGAATTTCCCATGGATAAGATTTTTATCAATATCGAGCGTGTCGGCAACACCTCGGCCGCTTCCATCCCGATTGCCCTTGACGAAGCCGCCCGTAACGGCATGATGAAAAAGGGAGATATTATTATCCTTGTCGCCTTCGGCGGAGGACTCACCTGGGGCTCGGCCGTTATCCGCTGGTGATAACATGAAAACACCCCCGAACACTTTTGGGGTGATTTCGTGTTATGAAAACAGCATTTTTATTCCCGGGACAGGGCGCCCAGTTTGTCGGCATGGGCAAAGACCTTTACGAAAATCATCCTGTGGCACGCCGGATGTTTGATAAAGCCAACCAAATCGTGGAATTCGATATCGCCAAAATATGTTTCGAGGGGCCGGATACCGAGCTTAACAAGACCAATATCTGCCAGCCGGCGATTCTTATCATGAGCCTGGTTTCCCTGGCGGTCTGGAACGAAAAAGACGGCGACCCCGATAACCCTATCGTCCCGCGGAACGAAGCGGAGCGGGGCAAAGAAATAATTTCCTCTTACGACGCCTCAGCGGGCTTAAGCCTGGGTGAATACACGGCGCTGGCCGCCAACGGCGCGCTTTCTTTCGAGGATGCCGTCCATATCGTCGAGCGGCGCGGGACTTTCATGCAGGAAGCTTGCGACCAACACCCCAGCGGAATGGTTTCCGTCATAGGATTGGAGCGAGCCAAGCTCGAAGAAATCTGCAAAACAGCCTCGGCCAAAGGCGGAGTGGTAAATATCGCCAATCTCAACTCACCCGGACAGATTGCTATTTCCGGGGACAACGAAACCTTAAAAACCGCTTCGGAAATGGCAAAGGCAGCTGGGGCACGCAAAGTCATCCCTTTAAAAGTAGCCGGCGCTTTCCATTCGGCATTGATGAAACCGGCCGAGGAAAAACTTAAAATCGAACTCGACAAGATAAAAATAAATACTATCACCAAACCGGTCATCTCCAATGTCACGGCTGATTACGTCCGGACGCCCGATGAAATAAAAAGATGCCTCGCCAGGCAGGTAACTAGCCCTGTTTTGTGGGAAGATTCAATGAGGCGCCTGGTCAAAGAGGGCGTCAAGGAATTCTATGAAATCGGCCCGGGCAATGTCCTGACCGGCCTGATGCAGAGAATCGATTCAACCGTTACCTGCCGTAAGGTTTAAGATTTATAGCTATCTGCCCTACTTTTTCTATCCCCCCATAGCCTTTAGTCAGCATGCCGAGTATACTTATGAGGGTGTTAGCCAGGAAGGTTAGTAATACACTTTTTTTGTGAGGGGTGTATTAGGTAAGGCCGAAGGTATCATACGGTAAGGCCGAAGGTATTATATGGTAAAGCCGGAGATGTTATAGGGTAAGGCTTAAGGTGTGATACGGTAAGGCCGGAGATATGATACGGTAAGGCTATAGATGGGGA
>JACQZI010000003.1 GCA_016207825.1 Planctomycetota bacterium
CTCCCAGCTGCCGGAATCCTTCCTGACATATTGCAGCTGGTTATTGCCGTTATAAGCTAATGTAGTTATGTTGCCGGCAGGATCAATTAATTGGTTGATTAGTGAATTAGCATTATAGTAAACAGAAATGACACGGTTGCCGTCAGGCAAAGCTACAGAAGCCAGAAGCCCTGCATTATACGTGCAGGTAATGGCATTGCCGCGCGGGCATTGGATGTTTGTGAGCAAGCCGCCGGAATTGAAATAATATTTCGTCCGGTCTTTTGCCTGTAAGACATAACCCGTGCCGGTATCGGTCAGGACCACCTGCGGCAATCCGTAAACAGGGTAGGATTCATAGACGTAGTCGTTATTGATATCGTCAAAGGCGATTTTCCTGCCGGAGCCATCCACCCATGCCAGCACCGTATCCGAGATAACGGCTTCTATGCGCTGGTTAAAGGTATGCGTCCATTTGGGGCCTAAAGGACCGGTTGTATTCTCCGCCGCGCTGTTATAATAAATAGAAATATTATGCGGGACTGAATTTACCGGATTAATATTAGTGATATCCAAATCTATATTCAGGTTACCGCTGGTGACATTGACGGATGAGCCGACCGGAATAGCCGCGGTAACGCCGCCGGGCAAAGCCTCGCAAGGCGAGCAATAACCGCGATGGAGCGGCAGGACCATAATGGTGCCGGGATGCCCGTTTTGGGCGGAAGCCGAACCGTGGTTTCCGCCGGAAACAGAAAGGTAGGCATCCGGATGTATATGAGAGCCGAATATTTTGATACGGCCGCCCCCGCCGCCGCCTCCACCGTTATTATTACCGGAAGCCGGTGCGCCGCCATTACCGCCATAGGCCAGGAGTTCCGCGGAGCTATTTACATAGACTTTCATCGCGCTAATCATGATGCCGCCGCCCGAGCCTCCGCCGCCGCCTGCAGTTGGGGTGCTGTTTACAATGATGCCATCCTGCCCGTTATTTCCGTAAGCCCAAATTTTGCCGTCAACGGTTACGATATTTCCGGCAACCAGTATCGCGATGCCGCCCATTCCGCCGTAAGGGTCTTTATATAAAGGGGGAGGGTCGGGAGGCAGGGGCACATTGCCGCCTTTTGAGCCTTCGGCAATATCCATAAAATATCTGGTGCCGCGCGTCCCGCCGCCAGAGCCTGAGTAGCCGCCGCCGTCGCCGCCTTCACCGCCATAGCCGCCGCCACCGCCGCCCACAGTATAATTCGGGGCATCAGCCCCTTTGGTCGAGGTGGAATCCGTCCCTCCGTATGCCAGATCGGTCACATCTATCTTGCCGGTCGAGGTGAGGAGGATATCCATGGCGCTATTTATTTCCACGATGCCGCGTGAGATGCCTTTGAGCGTGCCGGAAATCACCACGTCATTGGCATCAATCCCCATTCCGCTGCCGGATTGGAAGCTGATTGTTACGGAAGGGTCAATAGTAAACTGGCCAATGCCGTAATGTTCACCGCCGATGGTGGTATTCGTGTTAAGGGTCCAATCCTGCCCTTCGTGGTCGCCACCCAGGAGAATATCCCATGGTTTTATATATAAGGAGAAATCCATCCCGTCCGTGGCAGAAAGATTATCGGTTACACGGATACGGAAATTATAAGTCCCTGAAATAGTCGGCGTGCCGTATAGCTCGCCGGTTGAGGAGTTTAAATTAATGCCGGGCGGAAAACTGCCGCTTATCTTCGACCAGGTGTAGGGAGCCTGCCCGTTGGTCGCGGTAAACGTTTGCGAATAGGCGGTATTCTTTAAGCCGTCCGGGAGCGGGGTGGTTGAAGTAATAAACAGGGTGGAAACCCAGGGGAATTCGATATCGTCTATCTTATAATATGCCTCACTGCTGGTAGTCGTTTTGTCCGCAATCCAGGTAAATGTGTGCACACCACGGGCGATGGAATAACTTACCTGCGCCCAGCCCTGGTCGCTCCATGAACCCTTAAGGACACCATCGATATAGAATTTCAATGAGCCGGTGCCATAGCCGGATTGATAGCGGTAAAAACTGATATTCCCGGCAGTGCAGGGACGGGTGAGGTTTAAATCCCACGAACCGGTGATATAAGATAAGAGGTAAACCTGTGCACCCCAGGTATCCTGGTAGCCGGCAGATGCATTAGCTTCCCAACGGGCAAGCCATGTCCAGGGGAACTTGGTCAAGGTGCCGGTCTCAAAGTTTTCGCGATACATGGTTTTCACGGCACAATTAATCGGGAATGAGCCGTTTACCGAACTGGCTCCTCCTCCTAATTCATTGGCGCTGACATCAGATGATGAGATTATCTTTGCCTGATAAGTAAAGGTCGTCAGGCAGGTCGTAACCATATCATAACACATCAGCATATTCAGGGAGGAGCGGGCGTTTATGGTGATGCCGAGATTGCTGAAGAGAATCGTGCCGTTATCCGCAGTAAATACCTGACTCGTGCCTAATTGCGATTCGCCACCATCCAGAATTCCATTACCGTTCGTATCCTGGTATAGTTTGGCTGAGGCAATATCCGTGTATTCGTTGCCGGTGCCTGCACCGGTGAATTTGAGGGAGTTAAGGACCTTGCCGACGGGACCGGTGGAGCAGGTGATTTGCCCTGCCACTTTAGCCGAGCCGCCGATGGGACGGGATGCATCTGCCGCACCGACGGCAATGCCCATAGCCGGATCTTCCGGGAATGTGATGTAATCTATTTTGTAGGTTGCATCATCGCCGGTGGATGATTTACTCGCCCGCCACTTGAAAGTATGGGTGCCGGCGGTAACCGTGTAAGTAACCACGCCCCAGCTAACATTCTGCCAAGAGCCTTTTTGGACGCCATCAATGTAGAAAATAAGGCTGCTGGTGCCGTAGCCGTATTCATAGCGGTAAAAGGAGATATTGCCTGCCGTGCAGGGCATGGTCACCCAGAGGTCCCACGAGCCGGTGACGTATTGCTCGCAGTAGACCTTAGCGCCGTAAGTGGAGTTGTATCCGGCGCCGGAGACGACTGCCCAGCGACCGTTATTCTGCCAGCCGAATTGGGAAAAGTTACCGGTCTCAAAATCCTCTACAGAGGCAAAGGCAAAGGCGGGGAACACCAGAACGCCGAGCATGACCCAGAAAACACCAAGTGCTGCTCTCATTTTACGGTTTGGCATAAGTATTTCCTTTACATAAAAATTAATATGGTTAATATCATAGCAAATATCGTGCCAACTTTCGAAAAAAATCGCGATTATTTCGATCGACCTAACTCCAGTAAAATAGCAGGTTAGAAAATGAATGGCATTTTAAAAATGTAATATTACGCCAATATTGTGTCTAAAAGGACACAAATGTGTCTTTTATACCCACAAATAATATTAATGTTAATATAATTGTATTATAAGAAAATCAATAGAGGTAAATAAATGAATTCGTAAAGTTAGAACCACCTGTAAAAAACGTGAATTTTTCCTGCCCCTTTTTGCTTACCATGCAGTATATACATAGTAATATGCTTATTTGTGGTAAAAACTGAATCAGGCGGAGAGTGTTATTTTTCCTTCCGCCTTCTGGGGCGGGGGGTCTGTTCCGGCTGCGGTGCCGCTGAAGAATCTTTATTGCGGAAAAACTTGTCCTCGAAAGTAAAATCCACCAGGCTTTCGTAGACCTCGTTTTGCTCCTCATCCCACAGGTCGTACCTTTTCCAGACAAATTCTATGGATTTCCTTATCGCCGGATGGTCTTCCAGCCATTGTCCTTCACGGTGCAGTGCCTTAAGGGTCTCGTAATTCTCCTTTACCCAGTATGGATGAATATATAAGATGGTCACCACATCCGGGTGGGCTTTCAGCCACTTGACATTTGTGAGCTGGGCATCCGGAAACTTCTCTTTAATTTCCCCAACTGCCTTATTTTGCCTTTCCCGAAAGTATTCAAGCTCTTCTTTTTTAAGTTTCTTACATTCTTCCGCGGTCAGGAACGCATCGCCATCGACATCTGCCTTTTTGAATGCTTCTTCATCAATAAAATACCCAAAGTCATTTTCCTCATTCTTAATTTCATCGTTGGTAAGGCGTCCATCTTTATCCTTATCGGCCTTATCAAACCGCTCTTTCCAGTAAAGCTCGTCATAAACGGCTTCTTTCATTTCCGTAACGGGTTTGGCTTTTCCACGGACGGCATCGAGTATATCGGAAATGTCACACCAGCCGCCGTCTTTCTCACGCGCTTCAAACCACATCGGAAGCAATTCCTCGCGCTTTTTCAGGAGTGCTTTGCATTCGCCTTCATCAAGACGGCCGTTTTCATCCTCATCGCCGTGCTTCAGGAGGAATTCGGACTGCTTTTTCCGCATATTATAGGCGTAATAAACGATTTCCTCGTATTTTTCCTTATCCTCGGTGCGGAGCTGGTTATAGACTCGGGAACGGATTACTGCCATGAACCTGGGCGGTTCTCTCTTCCTCATCGCCAGCATGGATTGCTTTTCTTTCTGATATTCCTCTTCCGAATCGGCGTCTTCCTCGGCGCGCAACATTATGCCACCGCCAAGCGCCAAAATGAAGAGAATAAACGCAAACAACGAAAACCATATTCTATTCATAAAATGTTTCAATATAATATATAACACCCCAACTGGTTAAAGGTTGCGTAAAATAGTGCCCTGCCCCCGCTTAACCCATATAACATATCTCCCTCAAGTCCCCCGACGTGATTGTCGGGAGACATTTGGAAGAAAAATATCGTCCGCTTACTTCGGCGCTTTAGGGATAAAGTTTTCTTTCATCATCAGTTCTGTTTCCTGCCGCGCCTTTTTAATCATTTTCTCGGCATTTTTCAGAAGCTCTTCCCGACTGAATTTAAGGCGCGCCACGCCCTGTTCAATTGCCTTCATGCCGACCGCGGCGGCTTCGCGCGGGTAAACTTCCCAATCCGCCATCGTGGGCAGTAAATGGTCTTCGTGCATATCCTTATCCTCGGCGCATTTGGCAAGCTCACGCGCGGCTTCTATGCACATCTCATCCGTAATAGTTTTGGCACGGACATCAAGCGCTCCGCGAAAAATGCCGGGAAACCCGAGCGAGTTATTGACCTGGTTGGGGAAATCAGAACGCCCCGTAGCAACGATCCTGGCTCCGGCCTCCTTGGCTTCCCACGGCCATATTTCCGGAATCGGGTTAGCGCAGACGAAGACTATGGCGTCTTTAGCCATCGTTTTTATCCATTCCTTTTTTATGACGTCGGGGCCGGGCTGGGAAAGGGCAATCAGGACATCCGCGCCTTTCATGGCTTCCGGAATCCCGCCTTTAAGGTTTTTCGCGTTGGTCAACTGGCACATCTCCCATTTTTCCTTGTAATCTTTCTGGACATCCTTGCGATCGCGGTTTAGGGTGCCTTTGCTATCCAGCATAATAACCTTTTTGGGGTCAACGCCTGCCTTGATAATCATGCGGGCGATACAGATATTGGCGGCGCCGGAGCCGACCATGGTGATTGCGACCTCGTTCATCTTCTTGCCGACCAGCTTTACGGCATTAATTAGGCCGGCCAGCGTAATGGCGGCCGTGCCCTGCTGGTCATCATGCCAGACCGGAATATTCATCTCTTTACGGAGGGTATCGAGTATTCTGAAACATTTGGGCTGGGCAAAATCTTCAAGATTTATCCCACCGAAGGAAGGCTCAAGGTGTTTCACGGTCTTAATAATTTCATCCGGGTCTTTCGTGCCCAGGCAAATCGGGAATGCATCCACTCCGCCCAGGTATTTAAAGATAAGGGCTTTGCCTTCCATGACCGGGAGGCCTGCTTCAGGTCCGATATCGCCCAAACCCAGGACGCGGGTGCCGTCGGAAATTACGGCAACGAAATTGCCTTTATTGGTATGCTCAAAGACCTTTTCCGGGTGCGCCTGGATATCTTTACACGGGGCGGCGACACCCGGCGTATACCAAATGGCAAAATCGTCGACACTGCGAACGACGCATTTGGGCAGGACTTCAATTTTCCCTTTATAGAAAGGATGCAATTTCATCGCATCTTCAGCCGGTTTTTTAGCTTTGGCAAGCAGTTCATCCTTGGTCAGTTTCTTTTCTTTTACTGGCATAATAACTCCTTTCAAATATTATAAAACTCCCAGGATTTCCCGCGGGGTGATGACTGTGCCGTCAGTTTTGTGATAAGGGATGATTCCGATTTTCCCCCTGATAAAACGCCTGATTTCGCGTTCGAGCTGTCCCTGGTTCATTTCCGGAACGACAATCCGTTTAACCTTTTTGGGCAATGCTTCAAGCGCTTTGGCGCCGAAAGGCCAGAGCGTCTTAAAGCGAAGGAGACCAACATGCTTCCCGTTTCCCCTTGCCATGTTTACGGCACGAAGAGCGCTGCGCGCAGTAAAACCATAGGCGACCACCACGGTATCCGCATCGCGTGTGTAATAGGTTTCCCACTCGGCGATTTTATCCGCGTTATCGGAAATCTTACGGCAGAAACGGCTGACAAGTTTGGAATGCGCGGTGGGCGATTGCGTCCTGCGATAACCCCATTCATCGTGGGTGGAACCGGTAACCATCAGCCCCCTGCCCTGCCCGAAAGCGGGCATAGGAACAGGCAGGCAACGTTTACCCTGCATTTCCGAAAAGACAGGCGACTTTGATTTCTTGGCGCGCGGCGTAACCTTTAGATTTTTAGGAAGGGCGACATTTTCCTTAAGGTGCCCGATTGCGGCATCCGATGCCAGAAAAACAGGAAGGCGGTATGTTTCCGCAAGGTTAAAAGCGCGTATGGTAAGCTCATAGGTTTCCAAAACCGACCATGGGGAAAGGGCAATTATTTCGTAATCTCCTGAAGCGCCCCAGCGAAGCTGCATGACATCCCCGCTTGCCGGCTTGGTCGCCTGCCCGGTGGAAGGTCCGGCGCGCTGGACATCCACGACCACGCAGGGCGTTTCGGTCATGATGCCGTAGCCGATATTTTCCAGCATCAGGGTCAATCCGGGCCCGGAAGTGGCGGTCATGGCTTTAGCGCCCGCCCAGCTGGCACCGATAACCGCGGCGATTGAGCCGATTTCATCCTCCATCTGGACAAAAACCCCGCCGAGGCGAGGTAATTCGCTTGCCATCTGCTCCATTATCTCGCTGGACGGGGTTATCGGATAACCCGCATAAAAGCGGCACCCGGCATAAAGGGCTCCGCGAACGCAGGCTTCGTTGCCTTGTAATAACATAAAAATCCAAACGCCTGAAAGCCCGTTACCCCAAGCTTAAGACTTTTTCAGCGCCTGCTCGAATATTTCCAGGGCAATATCAATATCTTCCTTGGTTATAATAAGCGGCGGGCTGAACCTGATGGAACTGTCACCGCATCCCATGATAATTAAACCATGCTTGAAACAGTAATTGACGATACGGGAGCGGCGGTCCGGATTTTTCGCCCGGGTCTTTTTGTCCTTGACTATTTCCACGCCAATCATCAATCCCTTGCCCCGGACATCGCCAATAAATTTGTATTTATTCTTAAGGGAATTAAGCTCTTTCATGAAATAATCGCCCATTTTACGGGCATTTTCAACCAGGCCGTTTTCCAAAAGCTCGATGGTCTTCATAGCGGCCGCGCAGGCAACCGGGTTTCCGCCGAAGGTATTGGCATGCGCGCCAGCGACCCATTTATCCATAATGCTTGCCTTGGCGACAATGGCGCTTAAAGGCATCCCGGAAGCGATGCCTTTGGCAATGCAGGTAATATCCGGGACGACTTTCCAGTGCTCAGCGGCGAACATCTTGCCGGTACGGCCCATGCCGGACTGGACTTCGTCAACGACAAGGAGAATGCCGAATTCATCGCAAAGTTTCCGCAAGGCAGGCAGATAATCCGGAGGAGGAACCACGTAGCCGCCTTCGCCCTGGATGGGCTCGATAATTAGCGCGGCCACTTCTTCAGGAGGAACAGTCTTATTAAAAAGGACATCCTTCAAGTAATTCAAACAATAGAGGTTGCACTTCGGGTGAGTCAGGTTAAAAACACACCGGTAGCAATAGGGATAGTTAATATGGGTAACTTCGGAAAGCAGCGGCGCGTAATAACGGCGCTGGACTATTTTACTGGAGGTAATGGAAAGAGCAGCCATAGTCCTGCCGTGGAAAGCGCCGATATAACCGACATAACGCGGGCGGCGCGTGGAATAGCGGGCCAATTTCATGGCGGCTTCGACCGATTCCGCACCGGTATTTGCCAGGAACGCCTTTTTGGCCATATTGCCGGGCGTGATTTGGGCAAGCTTTTCCGCCAGATCGGATTGATGATGGTAATAAAAATCCGTGCCAATCATGTGAAGAAGTTCTGCGGACTGTTCCTGGATTGCCTGGACGATTTCCGGATGGCAATGGCCGGTATTGCAAACGGCGACTCCGGCGGTAAAATCGAAATACCGGTTGCCGTCTTCATCTTCGATAGTCATGCCATAACCGCGTTTCGCCACCAGGGGATACGCCCTGGTATACGACGGGGAAATGTATTTTTTATCCTTGGCTAAAACCTTTTTCGCCATCGGGCCAGGGGGAGCAACCACAATCCTGGGTGATTCTCTTTCGGTCATATTCAATCCTCCATCTCTCATGGGCCAGGACTATAGTCCAAGCCGCAACTCTTCTATAAAACACCCTGACATGATTTATTTGCCTCTTATTATAAACCTAAAATACCGCCGAAGACAAGAAAATTAGGTCAAAAGCGGATTTTGGCAATCAGTGAAATTCATATCAATCCACGTCAAGATTTAAAGCGTTTTTATAAAGAATAATTACTTGCCATCGCCAAAACCGTAGCCCCCCACCAAAGAGCGTAACCTGACCGTACAAAGGACGTATCCCGACCGTACGAATGGCGTATCCTGACCCTACAAAGGGTGTATCCCGACCGTAGTAACTATGGCTACCATCCCTACCAAGAGCGTATCCCGACCGTACAAAGGACGTATTCCGACCGTATGAATGGCGTATCCTGACCGTACAAAGGGTGTATCCCGACCGTAGTAACTATGGCTACCATCCCTACCAAGAGCGTATCCCGACCATACGAATGGCGTAACCTGACCGTACAAAGGGCGTATCCTGACCCTACAAAGGGTGTTTATATAGGGTAGAGAGGGGGGGTAGTGGTCTGGAAGGCGAAAAATCTCTCCAATCCCTTATAAATCAAGATGATACAAATTATGATTAGCCATAACCCCTGCCAAATTCGGACTTAGAGCGTATTTTATACCCATTGTTTGTCAGATTGTCATGCCAGAGGCAGATTCGCCTGTTTCGGCGAACCTTTCCGCCTTTAACGAGACCTCGCCTACGGGCTGGCATCCCTGTGGGACGGGAGGCTCACTAAAAGCGACAAGTTCCGCATGATACTTATGAAAGCTGTAAAAACCTTAACTACTGGTTCATGACATTTGAATTTAGTGGTACGGTTGTCTGGTTGCCCCCCTTTGATAAAACGGGGGTAAGGGGGGATTTTAAATCTCCTCTAACCCCTCTTTTTCACCTCGTGCCGAGCGCTCGGTGCGAGGCAAAGAGGGGAAAAGCCCTACTGCTAAAGACAATTGTCATATACCAATATGGATAGTCAACTTAAGCAGTAAAACGTCACCCTGAATTCAGAGGCTGGGTCACATCAGCCAAAATAGACCTCCTGCATAATAACCCCGCCGAGGCTTGGCGGGACGGCAATAAGATGACGGATTTTCAGCAGAACTCAACAGGCTATTTGATAATGCTTGCGTAAAATAGAAATAAGTTCATTGAAGTTTTTAATAGAATAGCGCGGTTTTGTTTTACCCTTAATCAAAGCATACTTATCCACTTTCCGGACAAGAACGGTTATCATGCCTATTTTATTAGGCGGATCGATATCAAGCAAAGGATGATTACCCACGTAAACGGCCTCTTCCGGGCTAATATCCAGTTCCGCACAAACGCGCTGGTATAATTTTGGGTTAGGTTTGGAAATGCCTATCTGGTCCGAAAGGAAAATCGCGGCAGGCGTCAAATACGGTAAAATCCCCAGGCGGATGAGTTTTTCCGATTGTTTTATTTCCAGCCCGTCGGAAATAATCCCGCGGATAAGGTCTGTTTTGGCCAAACGGCGCAACATTGGAATAACATCCGGGAAAGGATTAAGCGCGCGGAATTTGGTCTCGTGATAAGCAACCACTCCGGCCGCCACGATAATTGCCGGATTTACCCCCTCATAACAACGTTTAGGCACCCGAAGAAGCAGTTTATTGAAATGATGCTCATAATTCGAAGAAAACTCCCTGATAACCTCATCAAGCTCTTTTACAAGGGAAGCATGCGGGACATGCAAACCGGCTTTAATCATCGCGGATACGCTGTTTTTCCTGGCGCGCACGGCAAATTCAGAGGTGGAATGCAACGTATCGTCTATATCAAAGAAAACGGCTTTGAGCATTTATTGGAGGCAATTACTCTCGTTCTTTTTCTATTTCCGACAGTTCAATAATCTGCGCTTTCATCATGATGAGCAGATTTTGCTTATCGTCACTGTTAATCTCTCTGCGGAACAAAGACCCTATCAACGGGACCTTGTTTAAAACCGGAGTACCCTGTTTAGTGATCGTATTACGGCCTCTCTTTAATCCGCCCAAAATTATCGTCCCTTTATCAGGCACGACAACCGAAGTGCGGGCGCGCTCAATTCCCAACCGCGGCAATTGGATAAAGAATCCTGCAAAACCAGCATCAATCTGATCTTGCGGGATTTCTACGCCGTTCTGGAAGTCAAAATTCCTCATCGCTTCCAAAGATATCAGGGTTGATAAAGTATGCAAGGTGATATATTTGCGGTCATAACTCATCACCGGCATGACATCAAGAACGACACCCAGCTGAAGAGTATCCAGGACCGGGTCGTAAGCAAGGACACCGGCAATGGCATCCAGGTCGCGGATATAAGAACGCTGTTCAAGAAAAACGACATAAGAACGCTGGGCATTCAATGCGACTATTTTCGGAGAATTAAGCGAAATTACTTTCTGCTTTTTTTCCAGGGCGCGGAGGATAAAGTTCAAATCGTTCGTATCGTTCGGGCGGATTACGGAAATACGGGCGCCTACTCCTCCGGCGTTAGCCAGCCGTGAACCGCCAACAACCGCAGCGGGATCCTGAACACCACCAACGCTAAAAGGATAATCACCCCTGAACCTGAAATCAAACGTGGTATTACCGGACTGCCCGGCCGGGCGTGCAAACCCAGCAGCACCACCGCCAACCACTGCGCCGGCACCTGCGGTATCCTTTAAATTAATATTTAATTCTTCCAAAAAATCATCCGTTACGCCTAAAAAATTCGCATCAACCGCAATCATCGTGCCCGCAAATGAGCGCAATGTCTTCAAAAAATCATTCACCTCTTTTTGCGCCTGCAAGGTATGTATAACCATCAGCTTGTTAGAACCGATTTGTGTGATTCCGGTCCCTTTAATAATGTTATCCTGATTTTGACCGTCTTCCCAAGTGCCGTTGAAAACATTCTGCCGAATAAGGTTCATCAATTTATCCATTTCAAGAATCGGTTTTGTAGGAAGTTCGACCGGCGGAGGAACCGGGAAATTAACGCCTGCCGCGGTTTGAAAAGGGCTTTCCACGGAAGGCCCCTCAAAATTCTGGACCTGATACACCAAATCATCCACATGATAAACTTTTACCTGCTTTTCAGGGGTCGCTTCATCTTTTTTAACCACCCACAAAGCTTTATCACGGAATATATATGATAGCCCATATTGCTTTAAAGCCAGTTCAAGCGCATAATCCAGTGATGTATTAGTAAGGCTGAAACGTTTCCTTTCGGCAGTGATAGCCTCACGCGCATCCGCGCCGTAATAAATAGGTATATTATACCGCTGACCGATAAATTCCAGTTGCTCTTCAAGCCCGTGGTCATCATTGACAGTAATAGTATCGCGTGCGGTTTCCAAAGTGCGCTGCATTTCCAAGACATCCGGGTCTTCAGTTATTTTTTCTTCAATCAAGCCAATCGGTTCACGGCGCAAGGCTTTTTCCCATATTTCGGGATCATACTCGATAAAAGGCGAACTTGCATAAGGAATTAGGGCCTCATCAAACTCTTCCTGGAACATCTTCCAAGTCATTACCCGGCGTTTCAGGTAGTCAACCCTGGCTTCTTTATGCTGTGCATACTGGCAATCATTCTTAAGTGACTGTGCCGGCTTGAAAGTGGGCAGCAAAACCAATATTTTATCTGCCAAACGTTCCGCCTCTTTATAACGCTGTTCTTCGAAGTTTAAAACAGCCTCTTCAAACAGCCTTTTTATTTTCAAGTTGAATTCAGCACGCTGGCGTTCTTCTTCTTCCTTGGCAAGTGTTTCGGCGGCACGCCGTTGCTGGATAGACAGCATATCCTGCTGCACTTTTAAACGCTCCTGGGCGATTTTCAAACGTTCCTTGGCCTGTTCCCGGTATTTAGAAACCGTTTGGAATCCGTATGGGTCCCATTTCAATTTCTCCTCTATCGTTTCGTATTCGCTGATTGATTCCTTAAAATTTTCTTCCCGCATATATTCCTCGGCTTTCAGGAAGTGGTTGCGGATTTCTATTTCAATCTGCTGAACTTTTATTTCCAGGCGGTTCTGGGCATCCTCCAAAACGGTTTTATATTCGCCTGCCCTATCGCCGAAAAGGAGACGCCGCAAATCAATCAACAGTTTTTCCGCACCGAGGTGGTGGGGATCCAATTCCAAGGCCTTCTGGACATTATCAATTGCCTGCTTATAATTAGCCTCTTTATACAGTTTCAGGGCGGTTTCATAATATTGCTGTGCCATCACCTCGTTCTTCTGCTGTTCTACGTTCTTTTCCTTGACGCGTTCCACCAGGACAGCTTTCCAATCCAAACCTATCTGGGCTCCCTTGCCTTCCGGGCCGGAAGCAAACGGAAAGCCTTCCGAACTTACCGAATGTGGCGGGACTATCCCAAAAGATTCAGGCCCGTCGCATTTAATTCCGAAAAACTGGCCGCTCGGCGCCGTTGCGTTGATATCGCTTGTGATATAATATATTTTCGCCTCGGTCGTAACGGTTTGATCTTCAACATCCAACTCTGTAATTCCGTCTAAAAACGAGCTTTCCCCGATTTTCTTATCCGTTGCCGGGTCGAACTTGCCGTCGCCATCATCAGAATATATTTTTACTGCCGTAATGTCCAAATCACCCACGGTCCCGTTACGACCAAGTTTAACATCACTCCAAACAACATCTTTTTTTTCCGCTTTAAGGATCAGCCTAATCAAAGGCAAATCGGCCGAGCCCTCTTTCAAGTAAAGAGGGGATATATCACGCGCGCTCACAAGCAGCTTATCCACTGTAGGGTTTATCTTGCATGCTTTAGATGTGAAAGGGAAATTTTCAGTGGCTCTTATATCCAATGGGTCATTAGTCTGAAAAGCCGTTTCGCTGGCTATATTAATGCTAAAATCAACCCCGGTCTGTGCTTCCTTGCTCACCTCAACTACCAGGAAATATGATTTTAAATCTTTCCCGACAGGCGGCGCCGGTTTTATTTTTATTTCGGCCGCGCCGTCCTTAAAGGCGGAAATACCGATAACCTTATCCACGGACGCATCAAATTTACCGTCGCCGTCATCCTGATAAATGGAAATTGACGGGATATCATTATCGGAAGCACTTCCTTCCCGGCTTATTTTCAAACCATCCCAGATAATTCCGGACTGGTCTGTTTTAAGCGCCACGGAAATCGCCAGGAGCTTCCCGGTATCCAGGGAAATATTCGAAACCATCAAATCCTTAATCGCAACCGTGGTCCCCTTAGATTCTACGGGCTCCTCAAGAAAATCCCTGATATCAACATTTTCCTCCGTACCGCGGCATGAAATGAACGAAACCAGTAAAACAAAGATTACTAGAGCTAGGCAGATTTTATGCTGTTTCATAACATGGTCTCCTGTTTTTTATACAAATACCCGCTATCCGCTAACGCAAGATGGCGGATTATTTTCCCCATTTATTGGACTTTTCCCCAAGGCCTGACAACGGGTCGGTTACAGGAGATTTAGCGGCAAAACGGACATCTTCAATACCGGCGCTGCGGCACATATCCAAGGCATAAACGACGGATTGCATAGGGACTTTGCTTTCAGGGTCTATGATAAACGGCCATGTCAAATTGCGAGCGACAATACTCTGGTACCTCGTCGCGATATCGCTTTTTAACTGGCTCCAATCGTTCATGCGGACGCCATCCGCCCCGTATGGCTTTACGATAATTCTCGTATTCATCGGCTGGGTCTCATCATATATCAGCCGGATGCGTATTTCGTTCATATCAGGATTGGCAACCTGGCTGGAGTTTATCCCGACATCCTTAGGCAAATACGAAGCGAGCTTTCCTTCAAGAGTCTTAAATTTAATGGAACACATGAAGAAAATAATCAACTGGAAGATGATATCAATCATCGGGGTCATGTCCATTTTCATTTCGTTCGAGCCGCTATTTTTAATTCTTCCCATAAAAAATACCTCCTAATCCTTAGGTGGTTGTGAGGCGCCGATTTCGATTTTCCATATACGCGCCCTCGCGCAAGCCGCGAAGACCTTTTCCAGCATCTGGTAAACGGCACCGGCATCCGACCTTATTTGCAACGTCCTTTTCGAAAGGCCCAGGCTTTTTCCACCATCGGGTGAAGGCTCACGGCCCGGTGGTTTGCTGCCTTCGAGATTAAGCAACTGCTCCAACTCTGAAGGCTCGTATGGCTTATTCCCCACTTTTATCTGCCAGTGTTTTTCTATACTGCAAGCTTTGATAAGCTTATTGTTCATATCGTATTTGAGTTCTTTGCAGGTTTCGCTTCCCTTACCAACATGAGCCAGGTTTATCATAAGCCTGGTCTCCGGCGGGCTTTTATCTTCCACGGCAGTCGTGGCCTTGGGCAACTGGACACGTTCCAGCTGGGTATTGGCAAAATCCGTGGAAAGCATGAAGAAAATGATTAATTGGAATACACAATCAATCATCGGAGTCATATCAAAACCAACATTCTCAAGCTGGTCATGCCTTTTCATTTTCATAAGCTTTACCTCCGCCGGCTAACCGCTATTTTGCCGGCTCCATACCCTTGAATTTATCCAGGAATTCACCGCAAATCATACCCATTTCAATGAGCAATGCGGTAACTTTATTCTTAAAAAAGAAATATGAAGCCAAGACAGGCATTGCCACAAAAAGTCCTTCGGCGGTGGTCACCAGGGCTTCTTCTACGCCTTTCGCCAACATGCTCGGAGGAGGTGATTGCATGGTCTTAATGACGCCGAATGCCGAGATCATACCTGTGACAGTCCCGGTCAGTCCTAACATAGGAGCTATGCTTCCCAGAAGCGACAGGTAACTAATATGCTGGTTAACCTTGTTTGCCTCGTTTTCACCGGCTTCCCCCATGGCCTTTTCCATCTCTCCAAACCCGCCTTCAACTTTTGCCAAGGCGGCCCCGACGACATTGGTAAAAAAGCATGGGTTCGCCGAGCATAGCGCAATGGCATCTTCATACTGGCCTTCATCAACTAAGGCCTCCATTTCAGCAACGATTTCCGGCGGGCAGAATTTATCCCGCTTGATATTGACAAAGTGCTCGATTACAAGGGCAAGAGAGACAAAACTAAGAAATATGATGAAATGCCCGACGGCCCCTCCGGCCTTAATCAACCCCATAAAACCGCCATCACCCTCGGCCTGTTTTTTTTCTCCATCACCTTCTCCCTCATCCTGTGCCAAGGCAATAATGGGCATAAATAATAATACCAGTATAATACCTACCAACATCACCGCCGGCATCCATTTTGTCAGTTTTCTCATTGCTATTCTCCTTTTATCTATTTACTCATTTCTTCTTTCGCTTTTGGTGCTAAAGGATGATAAGAAAAGTTCTTTATTATCTCCTGAAACAACGCTAGAGCCATTTCGTTATATTCTGATTGCTTTCCGGCGTCAATAAATTTAAGCATTTTTTTGAAGCAACGGCCCGCCTGGAAGGTCGAGGCGACATAATAATCGAGCGCAATATCATCATTTTGTGCCGGGTAATACAAGATATTCACTTTCAAATAATTAAGCAGGGCATCCTTATAATCAGTCGGGTTATTTGACTTTTCACCCCTCTGGAAACAGATATCGCCCAGACCGTAATAAGCGCCGGCAAGCGCGGTCGGGTTGGTTGATTCGCTGATGACCCCTTTCAAAAGCTGTTCGGCCTGCGGAGCTTCGTTTCCTTTAATCATGATAAGTGCGGTACCGATGGTGGCAATCGCCTTGATATCCGGGGAATTGCCCGCCTGCTGCCTTATCTGGTCGTATATCTTTTTCGCAGACTGGGGATCTGAGGAACTCAGAATCTGCGCCTTGAACAAGAGTATCTTAAAAACATGTTCCGGCTCTATCCCGTTTTTCTCGGCGGCTGTTTTTATCCTTTCCAAGGCGGTCAATGCCTCGGTAAGCTTACCCGAAGAAAGATGACACTTGACCATATTAAGGCCCGCCTCCCGGAAATATTTCGTATCTGCTACAGCGACAAGCAATTGGTCATATTTCTCGGCGGCGCCTTTGAGATTTCCGCTTAATTGCAGGTTCCATGCCAGTTTATACATAACATGCTGTTTTAATATAGGGCGGAGATCGGCTTTCTCCAACAGTTTCTGATAGGTCGCCGCAGCCTCGGCATATTTGCCGTCGGATTCCTCTCCGTCAGCCTGGAACCAAAGGCTGGGTGTTTTATCATACTGCACATCATCTATCTCGTTCCAGTTAAAATCGCGCGTGCCGTTGGGGATTTGGATGGTCAGGCTTTTATGCGTTTCTTTAATGATTTCCCCCTTAAATTCCTCGCCGCCTTTTTCCTTTTTCAGCCTGACCATATCACGCGCCTGCTGCGCAAAAGCAACGTGGGACAATACACCAAGGTAAAAAAACAGTCCGATAAATAATATTCCGGCGTTTACTACATACCTCTTTGTTTTCACTTTCATTGCCACTAACTCCTTTCCGGTAAAATCAAACTCATTTGCCAGGTAAAATCTTAGCTAACTCGCTCTTTACTTTAAGGAATTTATCCTTGTAACCAAACTGGTTATCATCATATTTTTCTTCGGTGGCAAATTCGATATTTTTTATCATTTTATCTGCTTCCTGGTAGCCGCCGTCCGCGCCCATTTTCATATATACCAAAAGGATATGGTAACGCGCTTCCCACCACGGCTCGGTCTGTTCCTTAAGCCCGCGGACCAGTTCCGCCCATTTAGTAAGTGCCTTGTTAAGGTTTTCCTTGCCGCCGGCTTCTTCATAAGCCATTGCCAGGTCTTTCATAATACCGCCTAGGATTTTCGGGTCATTCTTGGTTTCCCTTTCAACAAGCTCCAAAAGCGGGATAGCCTTCGGCCAATCGGTAAGTTTCACATAGCAGCGGGCGTTTTTCCAGCGTGTTTTCCAAGGAGCTTCGTCTTTAGGGACCTCGCCTCCGTAAAACTTCTCCAGGAGTTTTTCGTAAATTGAAGCCGCTTTTTTATAATATTCGTTATTAAAAAGGTCTTCAGCCGCCCGGAATAATTTATCGGCAACTGCCAGGGCGTATTCCGGCTTGGTCGTTGCCGGCGGGTTATTATCCAGCCAGCGGTAATACTGGTCAACGTTCTTTTCCATCGCCTTGACAAATTTCTCGTAATCTGCCGGCTTTTTTTGTTTCAAATCCTCGATTTTCTTCGCCCTTTCTTCCAAGCCAAGCTCCGGCGGGATAAATTTATTGGCGACTTTTTCGTATTCATCGGCAACGGACAGGATTGAACCCATCGGCATCATGAGCTTGTATTTCCTTACCAGCTGCAATGCCATCTCCAGATAGGAATCCGCTTTGGCAAGCTCATTGGAATTAATCAGGGCTTCTATCTTATACTGGAGCGCCTCCACCACCATATCGGTAAGCGATGTGTTGCCGCCGTAATCCTTATCAAAATCACCAAGGATACTTAACACATCAGCATATTGTTTGATAAACTCATGGCGGTAAACGCGGGCAAGCTGTATCAGGCAGGAAGGCTTGTATGTGTTTTTCATCTTCTTTCTTTCTGCCTCGGGATATTCCTTGGACTCGGCATTTTTCCCTATAAAATCCAGGAAAGCCTTGTCGCTTTCCTCTGATAATTTAAGGTGCTTGATTATTTCCTCTTTTAATTTCTCCTTTTTACCCTCATTCTGTTCTTTTTCATATTCCGGGGTAAGCACTTTTTTGGCATGCGAATAATAACAGGGCCCAAGCCGTGCGAGCGACTTAACATACTGGTCCGAACTCTGCCGGATTTTCTTATATGCACCGGCCGCTTCCAGGTATCTTCCTTCCATGTAAAACAAATCGGCAGCTTTTTCCGGAGGCAGGTCGCCGGCATCTGCCATAGATTTTACGATTTCTTTTGCGCGCGTCCGGTATGCTTCATCCTTGGTTTCATCAGCCAGGCGGTAATAGCAAGCCGTGGCATTATTTGCCGCTTTTGGGGCAATACGCTCGCCCTGCTGACTTGAAGATTTACTCATAATGGTTGCATTTTTGTAATTCTTAAAAATATACTCGAAAACGACAAGCGCTTCATATAAACGCGGAGGACGGCGTGTCTGGTAATAATTACCCAAAATCCACAGGACATTCGGGATATATTTCTGCTTAACATCGTCCGGGTAATTTGCCAGGGCCGTTAAAAACTGCTTGGCCTGGCGCAGCAACTCTTCGGACTCGCCGCTGTCGTAAAGGAACTGGATATTATCAAAAAACGCATCGGGCGGAAGCCGGTCCGGGCCTAGATACTTTATCAGTTTTTGCCTTCGGCTGTTAGCCTCTTTCGACATCGGACCCTTGGTGGCAATAATTTCATCAATTATCTTAAAAGAGCCGGAGATATCCCTAAGGCGGAACAATGCCGAAGCTTTTTCCAGCATTGCCTGCTGTGCAAATTCGTCTTTACGGGTTAATGCATCAGGGAAGGTTTTAAGCAGTTTTTCGACACCTTCGATTGCTTTTTTGTAATCGCCCATCCGGCGGTAAGCCCGGGCTTTCAATGCAAAACCTTTTTCAATAACATCCCTTTCCGCCTCGCCAATTGGAGCATTAGCTTCTTTTAAAAAAGCAGGCAGGAATTCACTGGTGGTATTGAAGCTCATCAAGGCGGAATCGTAATCTTCCAGTTCAAGATAACACAAGCCTTTTTCATTTGCGGCCTGATAGCCCCAAGTCGTCTGTCCATAAACCAGCATAAACTCCTCAAACACAAGGGCAGCTTCCTTTAGGAGTTTCACCCGGTTTTCATTGCCCGTGGGATATAAAAGCCCGTGGCTGAAAATAGTCTGGGGGCGATAATATTCCGCTATTCCCAATTTACCATCTAATTCATCAAGTTCAGCCTGGATTTTTATTTTTTCCGGTTCGGGCGGCTCCTCCTGTAATTTCGCGGCGACTGCATCGCGTTCTTTACGGTATTCGATTATCAGCGCGCTGAAATATTCGGTTGCCTTTTTGAAAGCTTCTTTTGCTTCGTTTTGTATGGCTTCGACCTTATCCGGACGTTCTTCCTTTGCCATCTCCCTGGTCAGGAATTCGCCTTTTTTCATCCAAAGGTCGCCGACACCGAACTGGGCATCCGCCAATTCGGTATAATTTTTACCCTGATAAGTTTTAATGCATTTTTCCAGTTCCTGGATTGCCCCATCAAACAAAGCACTACGTTTATCATAGGTAAGGCTCGGGTCAGGAATGTTAATTTTGGACCTTTTTATCTGTGCACGCGTTAAGTCCACCAGGAATTTAACCGCATCAGTCGGGTTGCCTTTAAGCGCATTGGCGCACAGCTCTTCAGCCAGGTCAAAAGAAACATTTATGGGAAATTTCTGGACCAAACGCGTGGCAAAATCCAATTCGCGCTTTACCATGTCATCTTTTGACGGCGCAGCAGAATCGGCTGAAAACGCCGTCATAACGCCGCACAATAAACAAACTAACGTAAATATGATTTTTCTAACATACACGCGCATAGCACACTCCTAACCCGAATTAAAAACTAAAATCTTTCCTTTTCTTCCTGTTTATATGCCGTGATCTGCCCTTTAATCAGCATCAAAAGAACACGGCGCTGATTAGTCTTTATCTTTTCGGTGAAAAGCGTTCCGATTATCGGTATCTTTGATAAAATCGGGACGCCGGAAGTATAATCCATATCCTGCCCAGTATGGTAGCCGCCGATTAAAATAGTTCCGCCATCAGGGATAACCACGTTGGTCTTTGCAGCCTGGAACTGGACATCGGGTATTTCATACGCAATAGTCCCGAACATGCTGGTCGGTGGTCCAAGGTTATATTGCAAAACCAGGGACCTTAAAGGGAATGACGTATCGATTGATTGCGGCTTTACTTCCATCATTATATACCGCAAATCAGCACTTATGCTCGGCCTGACTTCAAGGATGGTTCCTACCGAAAGAATAGCCGGCTGGGGATCAGCCGTCACCTGCTGGGGAGCGACCATCACGATGTCATAATCACGAACGTATGCATATTGAGTGGACATGTATAAATAACCGCGCTGCCCGTTATATACGGTAATTTTGGGACTGCTTAAAATCTTCCCCCTGCCTTCTTTTTCCACAGCACGCAAAAGGAATTGGACCTGGGTCGTACCCAAGCGGGTATAACTCATAATCGGCACAGACGGAAGCCCGAATGTATTCGGATTTGTCCCTAAAAGCTGCACCAGGCCATCCTGATTATATATTTGCTCAACTCTAACGGCCAGCTGAGTGGTATTCTGGGTAGGCGCAGCGCCGGCCGGATAAGTTCCGTTTATCCCTGAAGTCGCCGCGGTAAACGAACCTCCGCTTACAGCCGGAGGCCCAAGAAGCGAACCCGGAATTGTCTGGGCACCCAGGCCGACCGCATCAACTCCGATTTCTTCGAGGAAATTATCATTTACTTCCAGGAATCTTGCCTCCACGGTAACCACCAAATCCATCGCGGCTCGCAGGCCCTCCAGCAATTGTTCAACCTCTTTATGAACGGGCGAAAGATGCCTGACGACTAAAGACGGGCTCTGATATTCCGCCAGCGTTCCCGGCGCGGTTGCTTCTTCAAATCCGCCGTAGGCTTTACCGAGATGCTTCTTTATCAAATCTACTAATTCGGTTTCGCTGATTTTCGGCGGGGCGGGAGCCGGCGCCGCCTGGTTTGCAGGCAACACTAGTCCGATTTCCGGCGCGGTAAAATCCGGTATCGTAATGATCAAATCCAGCACATCATAAGTACGCGTTTCCAGCTTGGATTTAAAAACCTTCTCTATGGTGGTGATTATCACCACACCCTTTTCAATCATATAATCCCAGCTTTTGGTTTTAAGTATATCCTTCAAAGCGTTCTTAATCGGCGTGGGAGCCTGCGCACCATATGACAGTTGCTCATTAGGGTCAATATCCAGGGTAATGATATTAATCCATGTCTCGCCCAATGATACTTTGATATAATCTATAATCTGCTGGAGCGTCGCCCCATCGCTGAACGGGAAAGACAACCTTCTTTCCAGTATCAGTTCGGTTTCCTGATCAAGCGGCGAAACCGCGGTGGCTTTGGTGATCAATCTCGGTCCTCTCTCTCCGATTTTCACCCATTCCTCCCGTGAAGGATAAGTTATGCCGTCGGCGCCTAGAGAAATCTTCAAATCATATTCTTCAAAGGCTTTTTTCCATTGTTCGGCAAAAGCCTTCGCGTTCTGCTGTTTTTTCTTGGCACGCTGGGCGAGGAACGCAATATCCTTTAATTGAACCGCAAACTGGTTGGCCGGATTTTTTTCCAGGATTTTATCACATAAGCGGATGGTTTCCGTATAGCGTTCCTGTTTAAACGAAGTATTTGCCTGCTCAAAAAGCATTTCAATATTGCGGATGAATTCTTCCCGGCGCTTTTCATCCTCTTTTTCCGCCAGGCGCTGGCTTTCCTGCACCTGAAGACGCTTTATTTCGAGTTCCCGCTCCTTCTTTTTAGAGATGGTTTTTTGGAGATAGCCTTCCGCCTGTTTTTGATACGGTGAAAGTTTTACCGGATACGGAGTCCATTTCACCGTTTCAATTACCCAGTTAAACTCTTCTTCGGCACGGTCGTATTCACCGCCTTCGTAGTTGCGGATCCCGATATTAAGGTGGTTCTGGACTTCCAAGGTCAGCTGTTCAATCTTTGCGATGATTTCATTAATCCGGCTCCGAACCTCCACCCCGACATCGCCGGCTACATATCCGCCCTCCAGGGCAATAATTTCCTCAAGGTATTTTTTTGCATTTTTATGGTCGAGGACCAGTTCCAGGGCTTTACGGAAATTAGACTTGGCTTCCTCGTATTTTAACTCCAGGTAAAACTTATATCCCGTTTCATAAAAGCTCTCGGCAATTATTTTCTTTTGGTCATCGTTAAGCGCCCGCTCTTTTTCCCTTTTTTCGGCGATATCCGACCAATTTTCCGTACCGGGAACAACAGCTTCCGGATTTAGTTCATCTGCAGGCTCTGAAGATTCCTCCAACGGTACTTGTTGGCAGCTTAGCGCAAATAAAAGAACTATTAAAAATAATCCTTTTTTCATAATAAAACACTCCTTTTAGCTATACGGTCTGCTGACTTATATTATAAGCAAAAACCATTCCAAAATGAATAAAAAAACGCTTTATTACATCAGAAAAATGCTTATTTTAAATATAAGCCTGTCAACTCGAATATAACCTATTTCCACCGCGTCCGGTGCTTTTAAGCCTTAGAGCTTTTGCTTAACCTGATAAATATTATGTAAAGTTCCTTTAAGATTATGTCAAATAACTTTACAAACCCTTAACGGACTTGTTGCTATCGTGTTACCGGTTTCGTTTCCCTGACAATCTCCTTTCCGGTTTTCACATGTTTGAGGGTAATTCTAAAAAACGTCTTTTTAACGGTCTTTAGTGGATCCGAAGGATCAATGGATTTATTTACCGTTTCTTCCGTTATATTCGCTATTTCATAATCAGTCACAAATTTATCCTTACCAACCCTATCACCTTTCTTAAAATAATCGCGAGTTTTCTGCCATTTACCTCCAATATATTTTTCTATCGACATATATATTTGCTCGGAAGAGCTGGTTGCGATGGCATCCAATTTAACTATTTCCGGAGTGACCGTTTGCTTGGCGACAGAAGGAATGCTTTCGGTTTTACCATCCGTCATTTCATCGGACTTTTCATCTGTGAATGCGGTAATATAATACGTATACTGCAGTTCGGGCTGTATGTTATCGGTATCCGTATAGGCAAAGGAAAGCACATTGGGATCCGGCTTTACTTCAGTTACCATTTTATCCTGTTTCTCCCCTGCTGCCTTCCGGTAAATACGGTATTTGCTGATAACCGCCAGGGGTTTAATAGGAATCTCCGTATTCTTGGTCCAAGAAATGACTATCCGATCAGGCAGTTCAGGATCCACAGAAAGCTTATCCATAATAGGCGGCAAAATAACCTTTTTTGGGGCAACTACGGTTTCCGCATAGGAAATAAGCGGTATGGTATTACGGAACATCATGCCGCCATACAATTCCGGTGCAGAAGCCAGTTTATCCCATTTGCTTTTTATGGTTTCAAGGTATTTTACTTCAGGGAAAACAAGCGGCGGGTTGGTCGAGATCACCCGCTTGATTTCGTTCAGTTTTTTGTTGATTCTTTCCACATCGGGATCAGGCGGTGCGTTGAATGTTTTAACGCCGTGAACAAATAGGCCGATAAGCGCCACCACTAAAATAATCCGCTCCGGATATGCAAGAATGAACTTTTTAATTCTCATATAAATAATTATTGCGGCTTTTCGATCTTTTCACCGAAATCAAGGACATTGCCGCTTATTGTTATTTTCACTTCAGGAGTTTCCTGCTGGAGCGTTACATGCCCCCTGTTTACATCGGGTTCATTGTTTCTTTCCGACATTTCATCTCCTTGCTGGGTAGACCGGGTTATTTTAACATGGGTAATATAAATAAAGGGCCCGCCCCTGGAAGTATCGCATATATTATTAATCAATTTAGCCGCGTTTTTCAACGGCATATAAACCTTTATTTCAAAAGGAATCATAACACCTAAATCCTCCGGTATTTTAAGCGGAGGAACGGCCGGCTGGATTTTTATCTGCCCGCACTTTGAAATCTCGGCGGCAACCGATGCCTCGGTAAGTTTTTTGACAATCCAAAACTGCTTCTGAACCCTTCGGAATTGCGACGGGTGGGTGGGATCTTCCAGGTTCAACACGCTGAACTTTTTCTCATCTTCAGAAATTTCATTGCCATGGTCGTCGAATATTTTTATGTTGCGCTCGGTTAACTGGTTGAGGATGATTTCCCTCTTGGCATTGCGAAAAGCCGCCAGGAACGCGCCTTCGGTCGGGGTGCCAGCTGGAGTCAGTTCGACGTTGTGGAACCATTCTTCAAATGTCTTATCTGATTCCGTATAAAAATCGTTGCATTTCTGGATTTCTTCTTCCAGGGTTTTCTTGTATTTTATGCATGCCTCGATTTTCTCTTTGGTCGGATTATTGGTGCCTGTTTTTATGATTGTATCCAGGGTTTTTTCCTGTCTTTTAATATCATCCCTCAGCTCCTCAATCTTTACCCACCGCCCGTTCCGGATAACAACGATAAAAACCACGGCTAGGGCAATCCCCCAAACAGCAAAGCCCATGATGAAACGGTCTTTTAAAATCGCAATGATATTTATTTTCATAACGGTATATCCAGAACTATCTTAAAGCGGTAATATTTCTTATCAGATTCTTTTGGGGCTTCCTCATCGTGCATACCTTCCAAATCCCCGATTTTCAGTTCTGCCACTGCGCCCTTTAATAATATCGCATCCGGCGGGACGGCAATATTAAACGCATCGGCAAGCCGTTTTCCAAGCTCGGCCTTTACGAAATCGCGCGAAAGCATTTCGTCAAGAACCCCGCTTTGCCTGCGGCAGATTAACCCGCAGATAATGGTCAGCTCCAATATTTCACGGTTCGGTATGGTCTGGATGAGGCGCTTAAGTTTATCCTCGAATTCCACCATATTGCTTACGTTTTTGTATTTGCGGTCAATCTCTTTCCAGTTTTTTGTCTGCTCATCCACTTTCTCGCTCACTTCATTAAGGGCATCAAGGGTTTTCCCGGAAGTCCACCACATCATTAAAACTATGATGGTCGCAATCGCAGCAATCGCCGCGATAAAGGGCTTCCTTTTGGTCGCCTGTTTTATTTTTATTATTTCCTGGGGCAATAAATTGATGCGGTTAATCGTTTGGCCGAGGTATTGCAAACCCAAGCCGATTGCCACGCCGAGCGAAGGCATTTGTGTCGCCAAAATCGCCGGATCCAGCTTCGGACTCACTTCAAATTTGTCCATCTTTTTAAGGCGGATCAATTCCATCTGCAGGCGCTGGGAAACGAATTCGTCGAAATATATGACGCGCGTCGCATTGCCCATCGCCACCATTTTAGTGAAGGCCGGCGGCTTGCCCATGGGTGAAAGGCTCTTGTAATAACCGATTGAACGGTGTATTTCGCCGACTAAATCCTTTAAGACCGGCTGGATGGTCGTAAAAATCTTACCCGCCTGGGGAGATTGCGCCGCCGAAACTTTCAGCTTTTCCGCCTCGGCAAAAGGCAATTCAAATTTCTTTTCGATGGCGTGCGTGATGTCATTGCCCACGATTGGGAGATTCCTTATCCAGAATTTATTGTCGTCAATGAGTATGAGATCCGTATTATTCGCGCCCATATCCAGGATGACCCCGCTTTTCTGGACCAGGCCCGAATAGCTTATAAAATTATAAAGCGCCACCGGCGCGAATTGTATGATATCAATCTGAACACCGGCAAGCGACATGGTCGCCAGAAACTGGTCAATCAAATCCTTCTTTACCGCAAAGAGGACCGCCTCCAATTCTTCGCCCGGCTGATACTGGCGTTCGACCATCTGGTACGCCCAGATGACTTCATTAATCGGGAACGGGATATGCTGCTGGGCTTCGTACTGGACGATATCCTTTAGGCGCGCCGGGTCTGTCGGCGGAAGCTTGATAAAACGGTTGAAAGTAGAGTGCCCGGGAAGCGAGGCAGCAATATTGTCTTTTTTAAGGTTATGGCGCGAGGTGAAAAGCGACAAAGCCATCCGTATTTCCTGTTCCAGGGCGGCATCATCGCGGCTGGCGGCTGGCGTGTAATCTATGATGTCAACATCGGTTATTTCCGGGCGGTCATCATTCAGCTCCAGCCGGACCGCCTTAAGGCAGGATTTGCTTACATCTAACCCCCAAACGCCTCTCGCCATAATTCTAGCAATTCGCTCTCGTTAAGATTAAGATTTTGGAATGTATCTTATTAGATTATGCTATCTTGTCAAGCAAAATATAACTTCTTTTTGTTTATTTTTTATAAAGGACATATATAATGTAAGACACTATGCTGATTATAGACGGTTACAACCTGTTATTCGCGCGGTATCCGGAGCTGGCCGGTCTTAAAAACCGGGAATTATTCGAGAAAGCGCGGGAGGACTTTATCGCGCTTCTCGGCAGGCGCGTCACCGAAGACCGCTACGAGAAAATCATCCTTATCTTTGACGGGCAAATGCCCTCTAAATCCGCGCGCAAGGGAACGCGGCTGATGATAGCATTTTCCGGAGAAGAAAAAGCTGATGCACTGGTCATAAAAACAGCCCGCGAGCAAACCTCGGCGCGCAAGACCGCGGTCGTCACCTCGGATAACGAAATCATCAGGAAACTTAAACCGCTCGGGTTTAAAATAATCCGTTCGCATGAATTCGCGGATGAATTCCTTGCGGAAAAAGATGATGATAAAAACAAATCCGCCGAAGGCCCTTCTGTTTCCAAACGCAAGCTTAACGGCATCTCGCCCGAAGAAGCCGAGAAATGGCTGGAAATATTCGGGATAGATTCTTAACCGCTACCCATGGCGAATTTACACCTCATTTCTTTTCCTTATTCTTATCAACCAATTCCCTCGCCTGCTTGATTTCCTGGCGTAGTCCGGCTTCCGTTTTTTTGGCGTATTCGCCGCCATTGGGTGCGACTTTGAGAACTCTCATTTCTCCATACTTACGGATGCCCGCATACCATACTTTAGTATTGTCTACCCAAACTTTCCCGTCAAGCAATAATTCCACTAAATCCGTTGCCACTGGCAAGAACGCTTTGGCTTCAGGTTCATTCTGCGCGCACCGCAAAGCCTCGTGAAAAATCCCGACCGCCTCGCCAACAATTGCCCATTCTATTTCATCTTTTTTATCTCCGCCCTGAAGAATCAGTTTTTCATCTTTTCTTTCACCGACGTTAAGCAGTTTTTTATTCGCCTCCCAATAGGCTTTACGGTCGTGCATTTTCGCCCGACGCGCAAAATTCTGTGTGTCACGCCAGCCTTTAGAGCCGTTCGCGTATTCCTTCAAGACGGCAGAATAATCCTGGGGGTGGAACGTAATCACAATATCATCGGCTTCGGTGGGTTCTAAATCCTTAAAGACCCAGACCACCTTGTCTTTCTGGATTGCCGCCGCATCCGGGCGGGAAATCTCGACCAGATTATACGGAGAAAATCCATCCCCAAAAGTGAGTGTTACCACGGCCTTGCCGATTACCCCTTTCCACGCCGCGCCGGTATGCAGAATATAACCTGTACTTTGCTCGTTGGGTCCGTAATCTTCAAGCGATATCTGATAAGCAACCTCCACCTGCACGGATGAATTCGCCGGATAGGTGTTCTTCCATGTTACCCAGTAATCATTTATTGGTTTATTATGAGCGCTCTGCCCCGCCGTAAGGGTTACCACTTCGGTATTTAATTTCTTGCCGCCTGATTTTATCTCAAAATCCTTCATTATATCAGAATAATAACCCATCGGGAACCCTTCTTCTATTTTTAGCTCCGGGCCGGCGTTTTTCATATGAAAAACCACCTTAACTTTCAAGGCGGCTTTAGTCAGGACGAGTGAAACTTCCTCGGCGGACATTTCAATCTGTTCCATTGCCTTATCGGATGAAGTCAATGTTTTTCCGCTGGTTTCCCTCATCGGCGCGATATCCGCCCTGCTGTAAGAAAACGCCATCATTAACATTATAATTGACACAATGGCATATATTCCGCATCTTGTTCTGCCTTTTTCCATTTTCTTTCCTCCTTTTTGTTTACTCTTTTACAGCACCTTTTTGTGCCTTCTAACATACTCTTCGTCGCGGGCGGCAAAACCGGTCAAAAAAATCTAAAAATTAATACTTTCTATCAGTGTTTTCCAATATTCCGCCGTAAACCCGATGCCTATCATGGTGATGCGCAGATTGTTGTATGTCTTCTGATGCCATTGGCTATTTGCAGTGATATCTTTAGGAATGGAATCAATATTACCCGTATTTTTATCCTCGAATATGAAAATGTTTTTATTCGGAGACTTATAAATGATTAAAGCTGTTTCCGTATTGTCCGTATCGGATGAAGGCTCAATCCGCATTGCACGTAAAAAAACGAAACCTTCCGGCAGGTTTTTAGGCAACATAACTTCAAACCCGAATTGAGCGGAGAAAAAGCTTATAGCATTAAGCAGCTCTTTTTCATTATCTTTTTCTCCAGCCCTGCCATAACCACCAACACTCTCGCCTTTTTGTCCGTCATTCCCTATCAATTGAACAGGCGCTGAAGCGTCAATGCGCACATCTTTAATTATTGCCAAACGCCATTCCGCTTTGTCTTCCTGAACTAACGGCTTAACCGGCTGATGAAATACAATCAATGTGCCGACAACCGCGATTAACAAAGAAGCGGCCGCGGCTAAAACAAACCTGTTTCTCATTATGAATAAAGACGGCCTTGCCGATTCGGGCAATTTAAATCTGAATGGTTTCGTGTATTTTGCAATGAGTTCGCTTTCGAGCACCATATAAGCAAACACATCCTCCCTTGCCTTCGTGTCGGATTCTATCAGATTATTCAATTGCCGGCATTCCGCTTCATCCAAATCCCCGTCCGGCATCCTATAAATCAAATCATCATTATTCATATTGTCTTGCCTGTTTTCCTCTCAATACATTCCTTTAGCTGTTTTTTGGCGCGTTTTAACCTGGATTCCAAGGCAGGCACGGATATATCGAGCGTTTGCGCCAAAGCCTCGCGCCCCGGATTCAGACCGTATCTCAACTCAATCATTTTCCTATCGTTATCACCAAGTGATTCCAGGCATCCGGTTAGCGCGACGGCATACGGAGACGAGGCATTGCCTTCTCCTGTCTTATCCCGCCAAAAGTTATCCGCCATTTCCAGGAGATTCTCATGCAGCATAAAAGTATTTCTTTTTGATTTTGTCTTGAGATAAACGTTTCTGGCAATTCCTCTTAGCCATTTGCCCGTATTCCCTTCAGGCTTCTCTTGGGCAAGCTTGCGGCAGGCAATCAAAAATGTCTCCTGTGCCATATCCTCTGCCGCGTTATAATCGCGCGCCAGGAATAAAGCAAAATGGAATAGCGCTTCCTGTTCGGTATTAACTATCGCTTCAATCTGTTCTCTGTCTAATCCGTTCATCTGGATATCCAAAATACTCTCTTTTAGCACCATGAAAACCGGTCAAAAATATTATTCCGATTAATATTAAATCAAAATCCTGCAAATGCACAATAAAATGGCTGGAAATATTCGGGATTGATTCGCAAGGGAAAGAGATATAACCACAGAGGCGCGGAGAATTTATTTTATACTCAGCTCGAAGTTTCAGCCGCTCTCTTCAAAGCCTCCGGTAACGCCCATATCCACCAGACCGGCATCTGAACCAGCCGGTGCGATTCTTCAAGAATCCTGCCGGACCAGCCGGTTTCCGAGTGATTTCCGCCGGCCTCCCCCGCCTGTTCAAGTTCCATTTGAGGATGCAGTAAAAACACCTTGTGCGGATGATGTTTCCGGATAAAGCTAAGCAAAACCCTCGAGTTAAATTTGCCTAATCTATCCGCCACGGCTGCCCCGTATAATTTATCATTATGGCGGAAGGTGAATATCACCCAATCAGTTTGCGGCGGCCGGTAAAACCGGATATCATCACCCATCATCCTCAATTGATTATACACAAAATTATCCAATAATACTTTCTGGTCCGGCCGCATGGTCAAGGGATTAAATATCCCGGTCAGGAGATTGCGCAAGCCGGTATCGGCAAAATACAAAAACGGAATCCCGGTTTTCTTCTCCGCTTCAAACGGATGAACAAGCGAAAAGAGCGAAACATCCTCCAGGATATCCAGATAACGCGCGACTGTCCGGTGGTTAAGATGTAAACCCTGTTTGAGTTTTTTGAGGTTCACTAAAGTTCCGTTTGCTTTTGCCAGCATCGCGAACAAGACGTATAGCTTTTCCGGATGTTTTATCTCCCGGAAAATTTGCGCCAGCTTATTGTGATAATCCCTCAAAATATCCTGCAACTTGCTGACTTTGCGCACGGCGACCGGCGTGCGGATAATATCCGGATAGCCGCCGTAAAGGACGTATTCTTCGAATAAAGGAATCAAAGCGCGGGCGTAGCTTTTGCTTACCGCGATGATATCCATATCCGGGCGGAATTTCGGGAGTGTGACGTTCGCCCTGCCCAGGGCGTGTTCAAGAAATTCGCGGAAATTAAATTCGGGTATTTTTAGGTGTTGCGCAGGTTTGACGGTAAAATCCTTAACCAACTTATCGCCGAAGCTTGCCAGGTTAGTGATGGCGATAATCTTGAGACCGGAGCAAAAAGAGTCCGCGCTCTTGAAAAGCTCTTCAAAAAACTTCTCCGGCACGGCAAGGTAGTGCGCCGAATCCATCACCAGAAGCATATCCGAATCTTTAGCGGGGCCGAAACTCTTCAGGAAATTCACGAGATTCGCGGCGCTTTGGATAAAAGACCTGGTGATTGGCTCTTCCAGGCTAAAATAAAAAATCTCTTTTGGGTCGCGGTTTTGCGTGCGGACAAAATCGTTTATCAAAGCCCAGGCAAGATTGGTCTTCCCCGCGGCAGGCGCGCCGGATATTACTGCCAACCCGGATTCCTTTAAAGCAGTTTTTAAGCGGATATCAATATCGCGCACGAGGTGCGAAACATACCAGGAATCCAATTGCCCCCGCCAGGGATTCTGGGCAAGAAATATGTCAAATGTATAGCTCATAAAACATCAATTTCGCGCTTAAAGTTGCAGTTCACTGCAACATTATTGGAATTAAAGTTGCACTTGACTGCAATTTTATACACGATTTTAGCGATACTGTCAAGTAAAATCTCTAAATAAAGCCATATTCACCGCCTGAGGATGACTTGCCTCAGTCAAGGCGCTTGCCATCCTGTTTCTAAACCATTATAAATAAAGCGGTTGGGAGAAGTGAGCAGAAGTGAGCAAGTAGGGGTAGGGTACCCCCTATACCCCCCTGCCCTACTGCAACATCTCCCCTAAGATAGGAACGGCACTGAGGTAAGGCGGAATCCATACTCCAGTAGAATAGAACCCACCCGCCTGATCGGACGGGCAGGCACTCCGGTAGGCAGGAATCCATATCCCGGTAGAGTGGAATCCGCACTCCGGTAG
Organism: Planctomycetota bacterium; assembly: GCA_016207825.1. Classification (NCBI taxonomy): domain Bacteria; kingdom Pseudomonadati; phylum Planctomycetota; species Planctomycetota bacterium. Next base: position 31,670 of record JACQZI010000003.1, read on the forward strand.
AACGGAACTGCAACTCCGGTAAGGCAGAACTACTACCCCGGTAAGGCGGAATCACTACTCCGTTAGGGCGGAAACCATTATCTGATTGGGCATATTACGAACTACCAGATAAATAAGGCACGGCATTTATTACCGTGCCCTATTTTATAATACGACTTTTCCTTTTAAATGCCTGCCGTCGCCTTGACAACTTCTTCTAAAGTTGTAAGACCCTCTTTCACCTTGTTTATTCCGTCTTCCATCAGGGTAACCATACCCGATTTCCTACCATGCTTTTTAATTTCCTCCAGAGGCGCGTTGCGGGCAATCAGATTTTTCATCTTCTTGTCTATTTCCAAAAGCTCGTGGATTACAATCCTGCCCTGATAGCCAGTCCCGTTACATTTACCGCATCCTTTGCCTCTAAAGAATTTAATGTTTTTGAGCCCTTTGATTGACGCCTTCACCCATTTTTCAGGTTTATATTCTTCTTTGCAATCCTGGCATATCGCACGGACTAATCTCTGGGCAATTACGCCTATCAAACAATTATTGACCAGGGGCGGTTTAACTCCTAAATCAACCAATCTCCTGATTGCGCCCGGGGCATCCATAGTATTTAGCGTTGTAAAAATCAAGTGCCCGGTAAGCGCCGCCTGAATCATTAACTCGGCCAACTCAACATCCCTAATCTCACTGACCATAATTATATTCGGCGCCTGCCTGAGTTGTGACTGCATAGCACGTGTAAAGGTAAGCCCTAAAGCAGGATTTACCTGCACTTGATTTATCCCTTCAAGCGGATATTCTACAGGGTTTTCTATGGTGCATATCTTGGCCTCTTTTCGGTTGAGCCCCTGCATAAGGCTATAAAGAGTAGTTGTTTTTCCGCAACCGGTCGGTCCGGTAACAACAATTAACCCCGCTGGCTTTTTGCACCAGTTTTTCAAGGTTTTCAGGTTCTGTTTGCTGAGGTGCTGTTTTTCTATATCCAGATTGATAAGGCTCTTGTCAAGAACCCTGATAACCACCGATTCGCCGGTAATATTGGGGACAATTGAAACACGGAAATCAACGCTTTTCCCGTTTATGCTTGCTATGATTCTCCCGTCCTGAGGCAGGCGTTTTTCAGTGGTATCCATACCACTAAGAATCTTAATCCGGCTGATTACGGCTTTTTGCATCTTTTCCGGCGGCGGAGGTATCTCTTTGAGAACCCCGTCAATACGCAGCCTGATTCTCATTTTTTCGTTCAGCCATTCCAGATGGATATCGCTGGCTTTCTGTTGGACGGCATCGCGAAAGATCAAATCCAGCAATTGCGCTGGGTCTTTGCCTGTAACGCTTTCTGTTTCTTTTCCCGATTCAATGGTGCCTCTTTCCAACCGTTCGGCGATGTCCTTGAAGACTTCATCCAGATTGCCTTTTTCTTCACCTTCCTTAACCATCTCCAAAACTGGTAAAGAAAAGTAATCTGAAAACTTGGACATAGTTTCTGATAGACCTTCACCCGCCTTAATTCCGGTTCGAATAGCATCCACGATAGATTTAATCTCTTTATCAAGCGCTTCTTTTCCCAGTGTGTCAAGCGTGCTCATAAAAGGCACCCCCGAACCTAACAATGTTCCGAATTTACGCCAGAAATTGGCCAAGCCCTTTTCTTTTCCAGAAAGACCCTTGTTCTCCACATGCTTTTTCAGGTCATTCCAGCTCTTGAACCCATAATCCATCGCCAGGGCATATTGGGCTTCATTAAGAGCGAGTTTTGAATCAAGAATCTCCGGGTCGAGCGCTCTGGAAAATCTGTTCAGCAGCCGAAGCGTATTGCAAACAACAGATTCTTTTTTCTGATGGGCTTTTACTAACGATTTCGCCTCGTTTTTGAGATGCTGTAAGTTAGGGTTATTCGGTAATATCCGTGTCATAATGACCTCCTTTAAATCTACGCCCGGGGTCTGCATGCACAGGCGAAAAGAAGATCATTAAAATCTTCCGAGAAAAACTGAAGGTGAACTAAGTTCTTCCCGCAGACCGGGCGGCATCCTTCAAATGCACACTCATATAATACCCTATGAATTGCCTTTTGTCAAGTGTTTATTTATTTTTATATAAAATATTAAAAAGCTACCAGGAATTCCGGACGCTGGATGAAGTGCTTGTGCCAATGGATTTGTTCCTCTGCCCAGGCGGCAATTTTCCGGTAATCTTTCGATGAATCAATTAGCTCGGCCTCTTCGCCATCCTTCAAATGAACCTTTTTATAAGAAAGCTCACAGAAAAGCGGCTCTCCATAGACAGTGTTTCTGGCGCCGTTCTGGAATTTGTAGAGATGCTCTTTCAATCCCAGCTTCCCGCTAAAGGCGGAGTCATGGAGATAAAACTTCATCGGGTCGGAACGGTACCTCTCCAGCACCGCTATCCGGTAAAAGAACGGCTTGACGGCAATATTGCCGAATCGCTCCAAATGCCTTGCGATGTATTTTTCCAGGTCTTCACGCCGAACGCGGAATTGGTGGGCAACGCGCGCGGCAGGCAAATCACCCTTCTTAATCAGGCGCCGGACGGTAAAGACGCTTACCTGCAGCGCCTCGGCAGTTTCCTTAACCGTAAGCAATTCCGTTCCTGGCATAATAATCTCACCCGGTAACAGCCGCAACCTAAATCCGTTTAATATGCGGTTTGTAACGCTAACTCTATATTACCCGAGGCGGGCTGTCAAGAGAAATGCCCGAATAACCGCCAGATTACGGGTATTCTTACTATCATCCAAAACCTATTAGAGCCTATCCTAAAACCCACCTCTCGTCACCATGGTCCAGACCCTAAGAACTGGATTCCTGCTTTCGTCCCGCCGAGGCGGGAACACTTTTAGGATAGGCTCTTACTAAAGTAATTTCATTCTGATACTAAATTTTACCGCAACCTTACGCGCTTTTGAGTGTTTATACCAACATAAGAAATCATTAAAGAAAGGAACAATCATATGTGTAAAACGACATGGAAATGGCTCGCCGGGGCTCTTATCCTAGCGCTTGTTGCAGGATTTTCACCCAACGCCCAGGCTAAGGACAACCAGGAAAAGGAAAACAGCGGCAAGCACACGGAAGCAAACTCAAACGACGAAGAGAAAAGCTTAACCGTAGACGACATGATAAACGAGGATTTGGCAAAGGACGGGCTGGCAATCGATGACGATATTTCACCGGAAGAAACCGCCGATAATAAAAATACGGAAGAGGCAAAACCTCCAAAAAAAGAGCACAAAGGTCCGGATGTCGAACGCCGCAAACAAGAGCACGAAGAAGCAATAAAAAAATGCCAGGGAATGGGATGCAAAGTGCCCAAATGCCCTCATGACTGGTCAAAATACCGCCTCAACTTGACGGACGAGCAGAAAACAAGAATCGCGCACCTGAAGGAAGAAATCAATGATGAAACAATCGGGATGAACTGGTGCACGCTGACCGCGGCAAGGCATAAGCTGGAAGAACTCCGCAAGGACAAAAAAGCCTTTCCCAAGCAGATTGAATCCGCCAAGGCAACGGTAAAAATGATTCACGATGCCATGCAGAGGGGCTACAAGAAATTCAACGAGAACTACCGCAACTTGATACTGACCAACGAACAGCGTGAGCTTCTGAAAGAAAAAGACCGTGCGATGAAAGAGCATATGGAAACCTGCAAACCGCACCATAACCCGGACTGCCCTTTCCACCTGCGGGATGACAAACATTCCCGGCATAACGTCAATGAAGGCAATTTTATAAAATACTGTAATGACGAGAAGCACCTTTCCGAAGGACTTTTCGAATGTCCGCGCAACTACCGCGAGCTGATGCAGGAAGAACGCAAAAACAGGAAGGAAAAACCGGAAAATCCGGAGGGCAAAGAGAAAAAATAACCGCATTAAGTGACCCTCGGGGAGTTTTTTCGCTCTATCCGAGGGACCACCCTGAGCGATAGAGAAGAGGTTCCGAGATCCTTCGTCCCCCCCCCAAGGCGGGGCCTCAGGATGACGGGTCGGAAACACCCCGACCCCTCAATTAAGTTGCCCAAAAAAGTCGGGCTTAAGAGATTAATGATTGCCGTCAAAACATAGCTGTCCAGCAGCCTTTGTAAAAACCAATCCCGATTTGTTCTGCGGTAAACATTTCCTCGTGGTGGCCGGACTTGCTGCTAAACCATCCCCAAAATGCGCCAGCGGCATCTAGTGCCTGGGCGATATTCTCCGCGGAACATGAGGTTTTTTCCAGCGCGGCGCGCTGCATATGCGTTCGCTTGCCGGGAATCGGGGAGACGTGGTCGAAAAAGTCATAATCGCTCATATCCTTGGAATGCCCGCGGGCGGCCTTGCACAACTTAGGATTAATTACTACGGCTTTGCGCCCCATCGCCACACGGTATTTATTCAGCATCTCAACCATGCGATATTCTTCAATATTCAGCTCGCTTTTAAGTTTTTTATTCTGCTCCATTACCGTCATGTCTTTCGCCGGCATCACTTTCCACTGGAATTCCGCGTCAATTTCAGTATCCAACAGCTTAACCAGCGTTTTCGTATCAGGCTTGGCTTCACAACCCAATTTAGCCAGGGAGTCGTCAACAATGCCGATTTTTCCGGCCACCCCCGAAAGCTTTTTAGTATCCTCTTCGTTTTCAATCAACGGCGCGGGATAAAACGCCTCTTCTATTTCTATAACCAGCTTCTTCATTTCCTCAAAATTCCTGACAGCATAGAGGCTCATTGCCGCCTTGCGTTTATTCTCCAGCCACTTCGGGTCTTTCTTTTTATCTTTATCTTTTTTATTCCTGGCTTTGAGCGAATCATCCAGGGCTTTCCGGCGTGTTTTAGTATATTCCATGACGAGTTCATCTTTGCGCTTGGTGATTTTTGTGACGGCTTCTTTTTTCGCCTTATCACCCTGAACGATTATTTCATCCGCCGCTGTTTTACGGATTGCCTCGTCCGGGCTTTCCATGTCCTTTATGAGCTGGGCAAGCGGTTTTTTCTCCTCGCCTAATAAAACGGCCGAAAAGAAAAGCACAATAAAAATGCTTAACGCTGAAAGCCAAACTGATTTTATCCTGCTAAATTCCATATAAGCTTATTATAACATCCACACACCGATATTAAGTGCTACAATTATTAAACATTCGGTATCTGTTTTTTATTCCTGAAATCCAAGAAAATCGCATTCGGCCTGTCCCGTTAATCAATCATATTGCCCGAAAAGCTTTCCCCATTTGCTGGTTTCCATGATATGTTGCCGTATTTTTTTGCCTTTAAAAGGCCACCAAAGCTTGTCGTGATAGAAATACGAGGCAAAAACGAAGAGATAAACCAGGGACGTCCGGAAAAAGAGTTTCTGGAATACTCTTAGCGGCCCGAACCATAACGCCCCGCCGCAATAACCGGCCAGGTTTTTCCCGACGGAGAAACAGAAATTAAGCCCAGAAATATCATCCCCGACAATTTCTATCTCGCTCAAAGAGGCGGTGCCCAATCCGGCTTCGTGCGCCAGTCTTAGGTATTTGATGCCCATCGGGTCAAATCCCATTATCTTTGCGGCAACCGCATCTATCGCCACGCTATCTGCACCTGCCAGGATGTAATCCTTTTCCGCCAGCGCCATGGTCCTGGGTCCGGGTCCGTTCCCGCATATCGTCCCATCCATTACGGCAAATATGCCGGTATGAATCTCTTTCTGGATATTCAATAAATCAACGAGGGCCTCGTGAATGACGCTATGCATATAGTGGCGGCGCGTGCTCAAAAGGCCCCCGAAAGCATTCTTCATCGCGCCCGTGGTAGTCGTGTAAATATGGCACTTGACGGTCGGCAGGTGGATGATGCTTTTCCCGATAAAATATTCAGGAATCATAATACCATTCGGGTATATTTTATCTAAAACCAGCATCTTCGCTTTCGGCTGATACGGGATCCATCTGATATCCTCATCCTGGAAATTATAGAGGCGCGGAATATCATGCTTTTTGTAGACGCCGTCGAGCCGGTTTAATCTGGAACCCTTGAAGGGATCGGTCACGACCGTATTATTATGAACGGCGGAAAGCGCTGGGTATCCCAGGTTCTTGAGCGCCTTGATAACGCCTTCCAACTGCCAGGGAGTGGTATTGGCGCCCGGCAAAGGCAGGTGCCAGGAAATATTATCCTTTAATATGACGGGCTTATCCCTGGGAAGAGCTTCTTCAATGCCGGCCATCCTGACCAGGCGTTCTATATCCGCAAGCACCTTTTGCGGGCTGGTTTTTATAACGGCGACTTTTGATTTCATATAGAAACTTTAATGGTAATATATTATCACTCCGGCGCTTGCTATCCATAAAACCACGTCAGCCAATAACGGCAAATCCTTCAGGAATATTTCGGTCGGGTCATCCCCTTTATCCTCTTTAAATAAAAGGTAAAGATACCGCGCAATGCCAAAAACGACAAACGGAACGGTAAAAATAAGTTTTTTAGTCCCGAAGAAGTCCACCGTCCGCGGGCTGATTGTATACATTATATATGCGGAGATATTTAAAAAGGAAAGAATCCAAATTAAATAGCTAAGGAAACGGATATTATAATTGGCTCCGGCAGTGATTTTGTTATGCGCTTCCTGCCGGCGCTTGCCGAAAGCCAATAACAAGGAAAGCAAAGCAGTGCAGGTTATCAGCCACCAGGACGGGCGGACATAAATAATTTGCGCGCCGCCGAGGATTCGTAAGACAAACCCGGATGCGACAATCAAAACATCTATGGCGACTATCTTTTTGAGGATTGCCGAATAACATATATTCAAAACCAGGTACGCGGCGATAACAATCCCGAACCCGGCGTTCAAGAAATAGGACAAAACAAGCGAAAGAACGCTTAAAAGCAAAAAGAACTGCATCGCCGCATTGAAGCTTATCCTGCCTGAAGCGATGGGACGCAATCTTTTTACCGGGTGCAGGCGATCGGATTCAACATCTTTGACATCATTAAAAATATAAGCGGCGCTTGAGACAAGCGAAAACAATACAAATCCTATCAGCGAATTGATGATATCTTCCTGTTCAAACAGCCGCCCGGCAAATATCAAAGGGGCAAAGACAAAAAGGTTTTTCGCCCATTGCCTGACCCTTAATAATTCAAAGATTAATTTTAACATTTCAGGTGAGGTTACATTAATAACACGATTTAGTCAAGTTATGATACAAGATGCCTTAAAACATTGACAAGCCGAGAAATGGCGTTGTATGATACCGGCATGAAAAGCCTTGAAACGCCCGGCAAAAACCTGCGCACACGCCTGAGCCTGATAACGGCGTCAATACTGGCATCTTTCGGCGTATTGAGGTTTGCCAGCGACATGCTGACCGACGGCTCGCCGGGATGGCATTCCATGCTCGGGGAAACGATATTCAGGTATCTGGCGCGCGCGCCTTCCGACGGCACGCTTTTGGGCGATTTAAGCGTCCAGTATGTTAAACTGCTTTCCATCCCCTGCGCGATTGCCGGATTCTTTATCCTCTACCGCCTGATATATTCAGACCGGCGGGAGGCAGATATCCGCTGGCATAAGCATTCGACACGGATGATTTATATCGGGATACTCCTGGCGGCTTTTACGGTAATGGAAATTGAAAAAGCGACCCATGCAATGGGATTGCGCATGGCCGGGTTGCTTGCCGGGGAAAAAACATGGCTTAACCATACCTTGCACATCGCCAGCGCCCTGGCCGGCTGGTTTTATATGAAGTGGCTGGTTTTTATCCCTCGCAAAGACAATTGATTCTTTTAATTGACCCGCAAGCAAATTCTATTATAATCCTATATTTCCAACATTATGAAAGCTATCTATTTTGACTGTTTCTCCGGCATAAGTGGGGACATGATTCTGGGCGCCTTGATAGACGCCGGGCTTCCGCTCCCACTCCTCAAGCGGGAACTGGCTAAAATCCCGCTTAAAGGATACCGGTTGTCCACCAGACAGGTCACCAAAAACGGATTCAGGGCAGCGAAGCTGGATGTTCATGCCTCAGAAGAACGAATCCAGCCGGATAAAATGGTATCACTCATCAAACGAAGTAAATTGTCAGATGGGATTAAGAACAAAATCATTAAGCTCATACGACGCTTGACTGATATTGAGGCTCACGTTCACAATCTAAAATCTACCAACAAACATCTAACATCTGACATCTCCGCCAGGGGCGAATCCGCCTTCGGCGGGCATCTCCACGAACTCGGTTCGGCCGATACATTAATAGACATTAGCGGCGCAATTATCGGATTAAACCTTTTGGGCATAGACAAAACGTACTCCTCTCCCCTGCCGATTACACGTGGATTTATCCGGACACATCACGGCAGGATTCCTCTTCCCGCGCCCGCCACGGCTGAGATGCTTAAAGGATTTCCGGTGTATTATTCCAAAATTAACAAGGAAATCGTTACGCCAACCGGCGCGCTTATCATAACTTCCCTGGCAAAGCCTTTAACCGAACTTCCGTTGATGACGGTCAATAAAATAGCTTACGGGGCCGGCGATATGGAATTCCCAAGCCAACCGAATCTCCTGCGTGTTTTCTTAGGAACTATATCTAACAACAAATATCCAACATCTAACATCTATCTGATAGAAACCAATCTTGACGACTCGACCCCGGAAATAATCGCCTACACCATAGAACGCTTACTAAAAAATGGCGCATTGGATGCCTTTGCCGAACCGATTAAGATGAAGAAATCCAGACCCGGTATATTGCTTAAGGCGTTGGCAAGGGAAAAAGATATTCCTAAGCTTGAGGAGATTATCTTTAAAGAAACGAGCACTTTCGGGATACGGCATTACCCAATTGAGCGTGCCGAATTAGAGCGGGAAATTAAAGCGGTAAAAACGAAGTACGGAATGATACCGGTAAAAATCGGCTCGCTTAACAATAAAGTGATGAGTATCTCACCGGAGTATGAGGATTGTAAAAAGATAGCGATGGCAAAAGGAATACCTTTAAAAGATATCTATAAAGAAGCTACTTTTACCGCAAAGACGCGAAGAAGATGACTGGAATATTTTGTTTAGAGTTTCGAAATTAGTATTTAGAGTTTTATAAGGAAGGAGCTATTATGGCAAGGAAGATGAATTTTAAAGGGCGGTCATTCGTGGCATTGTCCGACTTCACTCCGGAGGAGATATGGCACCTCCTGAAACGAACGGAAGAGCTGAAGAAACTAAACAAGCGCGGGAAAAACCAGCCGCTCCTTAAGGGGAAGACGCTCGGGATGATTTTCCAGAAGTCATCCACCCGCACCAGGGTTTCCTTTGAAGTCGCCATGTTCCAATTGGGCGGCCATGCCTTATTCTTATCCGGTTCCGACCTTCAACTGAAACGCGGTGAAACCATTGCGGATACTTCACGGGTAATGTCACGCTATGTTGACGGCATAATGGCACGCGTTTTCGCGCACCAGGATATACTGGACCTTGCCAAATACTCGTCTATCCCGGTAATCAACGCATTGAGCGATTATAACCACCCCTGCCAGGGATTAACCGATATCTTCACGATTTATGAAAAGGGAAGAGACCTGAAGAAAACCAAGATGGCTTATGTGGGCGACGGCAACAATATGGTCCATTCCCTCATTTCCGCGATGACAAAAGTAGGCGGCAAAATAGCCGTTGCCACGCCTAAAGGCTACGAACCTAATCCGGAAGCGGTCCGTCTGGGCAAGGAAATCGCCCAAAAGACAGGCGGAAGCGTGGAGCTTTTAAATGACCCCGTAAAGGCAGTCAAAGACGCCGATGTAATTTACACGGATACCTGGGCAAGCATGGGACAGGAAGCCGAACACGCCAAGCGGGTAATCGCATTCAAAGGATTCCAGGTAAATAGCGCACTGCTAAAGCACGCTAAAAACGACGTGCTGGTAATGCACTGCCTGCCGGCGCACCGCGGTGAGGAAATTACGGATGAGGTAATTGACGGACAACATTCTATCGTCTTTGACCAGGCGGAAAACCGGCTGCATACGCAAAAGGCGATACTGGCGGAAGTGATAGGATAAGCCACCGATTACACAGATTAATAATCATGGCTGATAATTTTAGTTTTAAGATAACAGCCAAGGACCGCTCTACCAAGGCGCGTGTCGCAGACTATCACACTCCGCACGGGGTTTTCCAGACACCGGCTTTTATGCCCGTGGCAACGCAGGCAACGGTCAAGACATTAACCCCGCGCGATATCAAAGACGCCAAGGCTTCTATTATACTCTGTAATGCCTATCACTTAAGCCGACGGCCGGGCGAAGATATCATAAAAGGACTGGGCGGATTGCATAACTTCATGAACTGGGATGGGCCGATTCTTACGGATAGCGGAGGCTACCAGGTATTTTCGCTTTCCAAACTCACCAAAGTAACCGATGACGGTGTGGAATTCAAGTCCGAGCCTGACGGGAATAAAATATTCCTCACGCCTGAACGGGTAATAGAAATACAGGAAGCTTTAGGCCCGGATATAATCATGCCATTAGACCAGCCGGTTGCTTATCCGGCAACAAAGGAAATGGCGCGTGTTGCCCTGGAGCGGACTTTAAACTGGGCAAAACGCAGCCTTGAATCACAGAAGCGGCACGACCAGACCCGCCTGCGCCAAGGCTACGGCGGGCAGGTGCTTTTCGGCATCATCCAGGGTGCCACTTTCACGGAACTGCGCAAGGAGTGCACGGAAAAACTCCTGGAGATGGAATTCCCAGGATATGCCATCGGCGGATTAAGCGTGGGGGAAAACAACTCTTTAATGTTCGAGATGCTCCAAACTATGACGGCTATCATACCGGAAACACACCCGCGCTATTTTATGGGAATGGGAACGCCGGCTGATATGCTGCGGTCAATTGCGCTGGGCATAGACATGTTCGATTGCGTCCTGCCGACACGCAACGGCAGGAATGGCTGGGCATTCACGAGCAAAGGGATTGTCAGATTACGCAACAGTATCCATAAAGACGATCCCGCCCCGCTGGATGAAAACTGCCAATGCTATACCTGCCGCAATTTCTCGCGCGCCTATTTAAGGCATCTTTTTAATGCGGAAGAAATACTCGGGCTGACCCTGGTCTCCATGCATAATATCTACTACTACCAAACCCTGATGGAAGAGGCCCGAAAGGCGATCAAATCAGGAAGTTTTAAGGAATTCGTTCACGGCTTTGAGGCAAACGATAAGCCTATTTAACCCCAATGGCGCCGGCTAAATCAAAAGGAACGACAATCGCCTTTGGATCTGTATGAAGGCGATATTGTTCGATTAACTCAAAGAAACGGTTTTTAACAAACGTTTTGGTAGCCTCATCCACCTTATCATCAAAAAGGCCAAGCTCACTCTGATTGACCATCTCATTAAATACTTCTTCAGAAGTCTTATAAAACCTGGTCATCTTTTCCGGCCAGACTCTCGGATTAAAGAAACCGCTCTTTTCGAAAAGCTTGCGCAATGCCGAAGCATTTTCCGGCAAAGCACTGCGATACATTTTCAGGTTAGCAGAAGGCTTCTCCTTGAAAATCCTGGCAAAAAGCTGCATGATAATTTTCGGCGAGCCTTCCAGTGAGGTAATCAGCACAAATTGCCCACCTTTCTTGAGCGAACGCCGGACAGTTTTTATTGTGAGTTCGGGATGGTCAAGCGAAATATTCCAGAATGAAACCACCAAATCAAAAGTATCCGGCGGGAAAGCGATGAGCTTTTCATGGAAATCGCCTTTCAATAAGGTCATATATTCAGGCAGGCTGTAGGAGATATCAAAAGGCAGGTTAATAAATATCTTGGCCTTTTCCGGCTGGGCTTTTTTGACCAGCTCCCCTGCAAAAAGATCACCGCCGGCGCCTGAAATAAAACAGCGCCCCTGTTTTAGTAAAGCCAAATCAAGACGGTCCAGAATACCCGCATTAACCGCTTTCAATAATCCCAGCATAATGCTCCTCTATCAAATCCAGTCTTTCTTGCGGTATAGGATTATAGTCCTAACCACGGTCCCGCTCCACTCCGTTTTGTTTCGGGGGCACCCCATTATTGGGAGTCCCCGTAGGGGGTCGTGTAATGATTTCTTGACAAATTAAAATAATTATTGTAGATTATAGCAAGATTATTTGGACAATATATAAACCTTATAAGGAGTTAATATGAAAAAAGGCATCCATCCGGTTTATAAAGAAGCTACCGTTACCTGCGCCTGCGGCGCGACATTCAAGACACGCTCTATCAAGGAAAAGATAAACGTGGAAATCTGCTCCAACTGCCATCCGTTCTTCACGGGCAAGCAGAAGTTCGTCGATACCACCGGACAGCTGGAACGCTTCCAGAAGAAATGGAAGAAGAAAGCCGACCAGCCTACCGAACAGGCAGGGAATAAAACCACGCCGTCTTAACCGGCCAGTTAATTCTACTAACAGCGCCATGATACAAAGTCATGAGCGCTGTTTTCTTTTTGATTTCTATGCAAAACAAACTAGACGAAATTATCACCCGGTATAACGAGCTGGAATCGCTCATAACCAAGCCGGAAAATATCGCCAACCCGCCTTTGTACGCCAAGCTCATGAAAGAGCGCGGGAAGTTAATGCCGGTTGCCCAGCGCGCCAAAGCACTGGAAGAAATACGCAAGCAGAAAGCCGGCGCCATTGCCATGTCTCAAAGCTCCGCCGAAGATAAAGAACTCGCCCAGATGGCCGAGGAAGAAATAAAAACCCTCTCCGAAAAGGAAACTACCCTGCAATCAGAACTGGAAGAATTGCTCCTTCCCGGCTCGGAAGAATACAGCCGCGACGCCATCGTGGAAATACGCGCCGGGACAGGCGGCGAAGAAGCGGCGCTCTTCGCGGCGGATTTGGTCAGGATGTATCTTAAATACTGCGAGAAAAAAGGATGGAAAACCTCCATCATGGAATCCAGCCCGACCGATTTGGGCGGCGTCAAGCAGGCAATCTTCTCCGTGGAAGGGACGGATGTATTTAAGTTCCTTAGGTTTGAAAGCGGCACGCACCGCGTCCAAAGGGTTCCCAAAACCGAAGCATCCGGGAGACTTCACACCTCCGCGGCAACTGTGGCGGTCCTGCCGGATGCGGAAGATGTTGATATCGAAATAAAGACGGAAGATTTGAAAGTGGATACATATTCAGCGGGCGGGCCGGGCGGACAGCACGTCAATAAAACCGCCTCGGCTATCCGCCTGACCCATATGCCGACCGGGATAGTCGTTGCATGCCAGACCGAGCGCTCCCAGCACCGTAACCGCGATTTGGCGATGAAGCTATTGAAGACCAGGATATACGAAAAACAGGTAAATGAAACAAAGGAACTGCGGGATAAAATCCGGAGGACCCAGGTTGGCTCCGGCGACCGGAGCGAGAAAATACGGACATATAACTTTCCACAGAACCGCATCACCGACCACCGGATAAACTTTTCCTCACATAACCTGCTGGTAGTGCTTGACGGCGCGCTGGATGAATTGATTGACGAGCTGAATAAAAAAGACCGGGAAGAACGGCTCAAGAGCCTTTCGAAATGAGCCTGTTTTAGTAAATATGCAGACCGTCGGTCGTAATTATAAATATCCTACCATCCATAACAACAACAGGATTTTGCCATGCCGGCAGATTCGGAATATCGAAATCCTTATCTGAAATCAAGCCCCCGCCTTTATTTTTATTCAAGATATTGACCTTGAGCTTGTTGTTAAGCAACAAACTGCAGACGACCATGTATTGTTTATCAACACCCGCTAGCTCCACCGTATTAGTCCCGGAAAACAAAGTCATTCCTTTTATCTTCCTCTGGGCATCCTGCGAAGAAAGAATTGCCATGGTCATGTCAATCATTGTCCGGTTAGTCGAAGTCTTCTTGGCGCGGGTATTCCACAAATAAATCAAACCATCACCCGGATTAACCGACCTGATATGAAACTCCTCTCCGAAAGACTTAACCATGAGCCTATCCAATTTCTGCTGCAATAATTCGGAAGTCATGCTCTTGGTATCGAACAACTGGACTACATCCCGGTATGATAAAGACACAAAATCTCCTGATGCGCTTAGCCAACGCCCGGTCAGTAATTGCCCTTTGTTGGCAGGCAAATAATTCACGACGACCCTCTTATGGATATCAAAAACGACCAGGCTATCCGGTTTAAGGTAATACAACTTATCAAAAGCGGTGGCAAAGGAACGGCTTTCATAAACTCCCGGTTGTATCCCGGACATGATATCATCCTTATGGACAATTTCCCCGTTGGCGGTATCAATCACCTCTATCCGGTTTGCAAAACACCTTACCAGAACACTTTCATCCCCGCTTAATGCCATCGGCTCTGCATCATTATCCTTACCGGCTATTTCCCATAAAAAAGAACCGTCAGCCGCGGAAAGGCATAGCAAGCGGTTGATATATGGCGGGAGGCTATCCGGCTTATCAGGGTCAAGCGTATTTTCTTTGGTCAAAATATAAATCCGCTCCACACCCAATTGGATATCATAAAGGCTGTTACTAAAATAACGGGACCAGGCGGTCTTGCCGGTAATGCCGTCAATCAGCTCCACTCCGTTCGGCCCGCTGATAAGAATATTACGGGCTGGGGTAAGCCAATAACGCATCCCCATATTCATGTTCGGAGCGGTTAGCAATAAGTTATCCGACTTTAAAGATATCATCACCTTTTCCTGCTTGCCGGCAGTCCCTCTCAAAACTGACAGTTTTACTTCTTCCTTTTTCCCGGAAAGCGAGTTGTTAATGCCGTCAATCAAATCAGAAACATATTTAATTGGGTGGCTTTCAATTTCAACCAGGACATCATTATCATAAACCTGGGCAGCGTTCAAAGAAGAACCCGGGATCAGATGAATTATTTTCAATCCTTCACTTGTTTCCTCAAACTGGGAAATGCCCAGTTTGTGGAACACGCCGTAGTTTACCCACCTGAATTCCTTCTTCTCAAGATTCCACGCCTCGATAAGACCGGCTCTCTGGAAATAAACTAAACCATTATTATATTCCTCCCCAATCCCGATTTTATCCTCATCGTAATATACTCTTGGGGAAACGATTGGGAAAGGAGCCGCCGAAACCTTTTTCAATCCCTCTGCCACGGGCTCGCTCGCGTTGAGTTTCCAGTAGTATGTGGTAAAACCGCTGCTGATATTATCCAGGTTAAATGACGGGAGGTTTTCCCATATATTCGCCCGGAGTTCCCCGAAATGCTCATTCACATAATCGCTTGTTTTAACCTTATCCTTGCCGACCTGTATTATTGCCTGGGGGGCATCAGATGCCAGGTATTTCATAAAGTGGCACAATGACTGGTAAGACTTTTTATTCAGATAATAATCGATAAGGTAATTAGCCGCTTTCGCGGAATCCTTATCATTTATGGAAGTTCTCAATGCCCAGCGCGCATAAGCCACCAATCCGGATGCGTCTTTATTCTTATTGGCTTCTTCTATCAGGCTCAGGAAAAGAGCGCTGCTTTGGCCGGAATACGGAAAACGCTTTATAAATTCAATCAATTCAACCCTGTTACGAGTATTAACTTTTTTGTATTCCTTATCCGCATCGGTTTTGACGGCATCTGATAATTTCTGGTCCTGCCTAAGAATTTGTCTTATCTTATCAGCGGCATAAATCCAAACCTTAACCTTTTTAATTTTCTGGAGCGTTGATGCCTCGCCGCCGATAGGCGCCAAAACCATTTCGTAATCCTGGTCCGTACACTCATACATTGCCCGCTGGTAAATCTCCAGGGCATCTTTGCCCTGGAGGTGCTTGCCCAATTCCAATAACACCTTAGTCAAAACCGGTTTTTCCGTAACGTATTCCAGCGCCTTACGGTAATAACCTATTTTAGCGGAGGATTCTCCGGGCTCGTTGCCTTGCTTGTAATAAAGGAATCCTAGTTTTTCGCACGTTTCTTTCTCGAGATTGGAACCCTTCATCTCCGGTTTTACGGAAATAATCTGGAGTATCTGCTGAAGCCGCCCGATTGCTTCCGTATACTGGTTATTATCCACCATCATTTTCACATAGTCATTTATCAGCTGGATATTTTCCGACTGATTCTGGATTTTCATTTCGAATTCCTTGGCGTAAATCGTTTTATCCATAAATAAGTTCACCCTATCATGTCCGGTGGATATTACATAGGAACCTACCACCAGAATGTTACCGGCGTCGAAATTACTTTTCCATTCCCGCATATCGTCCAGTTTATGGCGCGGAATCATTCGCTCAGAATTCTTTTCTTTCGTTTTAGAAATGTTATACCTCAACAGGTTTTTATCGGTTGGCAAATAGATATTGTTTTCCGTAACAAAGCCCCTGCCGTTAACAGGCTCCAGGAGCGGATACGAAACGACAAAACGGCTGTTTTTCAGGGTGTAATAAGATATTTTATTATTGCCTTCCATCGTTACCAGGTATTCATCCGTCACGCCGAGAATATACATACCTTCTCCGGAACTCCCGTCGGCCAGGCTGCCGCCTATCTGCTTTCCCGAAAATACGTCAAATCCGTACAGCTTATTTGTATTAAGCGGCGTGACATACGCGATATTATTATAAATCACCGGATAACTGACCACATCAGCAGGCGCCGTTGCTATCTTCTTGATGTCCGCGGCATAGTTCATCATCCACATGATATCCCCTGTATCCGCGGAAAGGGCCGCAACCAACCCGGCATTGGTCAGGCAAATGATAACGCCTTTGGCTTCCGCAATTGTCGGCATATCCGGCGGCTCATAACTATATCCCCAGCCGGATGAATCATTCAATATGCCTGAGCAGATAAAACGTTTCCAGAGCAAAGAACCGCTTTCAGCATCAAAACAAAACAGGTACACCTGGGATTCCATCCCGTTGGACTTGATACCACTTGTATAGACCCGTTTATTATAAACAATCGGCGGGGAAAACAGGTTAATATCCTTCAACAAATCATCATTTATTTTCCCTTCATCAATCAAGACCCCGGTATCCCATACATATTTAAAACCGTCCAGCTTAATGGCAACCAATTTAGCCTTGGGCATTGCCACGCGCCCCATTATTTGTTCACCCGAACTTTTAATATCCAGAAGGTTAGCATACAAAACCCCGTCCCGTTCGGTGCAGCTGAAAACCCAGTTTAATGGTTCCACTGTCCCGCGATAAGCCGAATTATAATACGGCGACAACATTTTTATATCCGAACCCATCGGGTATTTTTTATCCTTCTGCGACTTTACATTTACGGATAAAAGCGTCCCTCCGGTATTGAAGAACACCTGTTCCTTGGCCATAATCGGCTGCATCATGGGATACGTCTTGACGGCAGGCAAAGCTCCTCCTTTTTCATTCAGCCGGTACGTCCATAATCTTATGTCATTTTTTGGGTTCGCATCAACAGAAAGGTTATGCGCGCGGTTGCCGCCCCACGTCGGCCATTTTGTTTCACTATCTACCACGGGCTCCGGGGTCGATGCCAGATTTTCAATCAGTTTTACGATTTCCGGAATGAGACGCGCCTTGCCGCCAAACCAGACCTTTTGGTCTGCATAATTAGAATCAAGTAATTTGACCAGGTCGCGGTATCTTTCGCCGTCGCCCGAAAACTTTGCCAGGCTTGCCATCTGGGCGTATATCACCGCTTTCGGAAGGTTACTGTCCGGATAAAGGTTGATTATCATATCCCAATATAAAAACGCCTCTCCGGCCTGACCTTTTTCCAGCATATTCTCCGCCAGGGCGTTGGCGGCATCGTCCCCGCGGGAAGCAAAAAACATCTCGGAAACTATCCGCCGCAAGATTTCATCATCATTCGCGGCTAAAGCCTTTTCAAACAATGCCTCACTGGTTGCGTCATACATCTGGCGGTAGATTTCCAGTTCCTGCGGATATTTAATCATTTGCTGGTAGAAATAATTCTTCACCCCGACATAGCGTTTCGTCTGGAGCTCATAAACCGCATCCGGATATTTCTTCATGGCAAGCTGGTACTGTTCGATTGCCTCGCGCCAATGGTTGGTGCTTTCATAGTCGGCCGCCCTTTTAAGGTATGTCTTTACCTCACCTTCTTCGATGTATATATTTTTGCTTTGAGCGGAAAGACGCGGCAACAAAATACAAACAACGATAAAACACGCGGCCAGCAAAACTGTTTTCCTAACCTTATCGGGAATACTCATAAGATATTAAATCTATCCGAAAACCTCTTAAATGTCAAGAATAACTTTAGCAAGTTATGTTATACGGGATTATTGGAACAGGCTTTCAAAAAACTCAGTGCCGTCTGCCCGTAATCACGCCGGTCAAAACATGACAGGTGTTTTAAAGGAAACCGCACCGGTTCCGGTGTCGGAACCCCTGATTTACCGGCATCCTTTTCTTCGGCCGGATGTGGAAATTGCCTGGTTGTATGCTCCAAAACCATCATCGCATCCGGTGAAACAAGCTTGCCCGCGACCATTTCATCCATTATCTCCAAAAGTTTCACCCTGGTGTGTATTTCCGGCTCCAAAAACCTGTAAGGCGGTGCAATGAAAACAATATCCGGCCTGTAATTGCTTGATGATAAATAATTGATTATTTTAAACGCATCCAGGAAAACCGCCTTTGACTGGCGCTCGAATTTCAGGGACTCGATATTTTTCCTGATGACGTTAAAACTTTCCCGGTGATATTCCGTGAAAAGGCAAAAATCAGCGCCCCGGCTTATTGATTCAAAGCCTAAAGCACCCGTGCCGGCAAAAAGGTCAAGCACTTTGCTCCCCGGTAAAAACTCCCTAATGATGTTGAAAAGAGAATCCCGGACCCTGCCAAGCATCGGCCTAGTCTGGCCGCCTTTGGGGCTGAATAACCAGCGTCCCCTCGCCGTTCCTGCTATTATCCTGATGCGTGAATTTGTCATGCCTCTATATTACCAAAAGTATTATACCCAGCGCAATAAACAAAATACTTATCAATAACTTATTTAAAACTGCGTTCCTCTGCGCGAATGATTCCATCTCCCTGGAACTTATCCCGAAATATACCAGGAGAAAAACTACCACCAAAGGAAGGATAAACATAGTATTGTAAAGCACCAGATACATAAACGCATGCGCCTTAAGCTCCGGGTCTTTCAGGACCATGAGAATGGTCGGCAGATAAATCTGGCCGGTGCAAACCGCTTCGAATAACGTCACCAAAAACCCGATTGCCGCCGCCCCCAAAACCAGACCTCTCGCCTTAAGGTTGTTCCTGATAACTGCATGTATCTTTTGTTTCAAGGAAAGCGGCAGCTGCAAAAACATGCCCGATGATTTCCTGGTTTTTACATATAGAAACAGGTCATGCAGGCTGAGCATCGCAAAGATAAACGACATTGCAGATATGGCATAAGGGATAATCCGGTCCATTTTCCCGTAGAATGAAAACTGCCGGATTGCATTGAAGACACCCAACCCCAAAAGTAAATATGTGATGAATACCGTGGCGATATAAAACACGCCTGCCACCAGGATGGCACGCCTTTGTAATCCGGCAAAAGCCAGGAAAGAAACGAAGAAAACCACCGTGGCAAAGGCGCACGGGTTAAAACCGTCCAGTAATCCCGCCCCGATTAATGTGATTACATCAAAAGCCCTGAAGCGTTCTTTAGCGGAATCAAGAGCATTTGCATCTGCCGGGCAAAACGGCGCCACCAGAACCAATAAAACCAACGCCGCCAAAAAGGTGATTAACACCTTGCGCATATCTTGAAACATTTATTATTCCGGCTTTTTTCGGGTCAACTTCTCTTTCCAGAGTTTTATCTTATCTTCCATCATCCGGTCACTTGCACCATCCGGATTATACATGATATACATTTTGCCGTCTTCAATCGCTTCTTCATATTTACTCGCAATCTCATAGCATGAAGCCCGGTTATAATAGCTGCTCGGCTCTTTAGGATTCAGCTTAATCGACTCGGTAAAATCCGCAATGGCTTTATCAATATCCTGCTTTAAAAGATATACATAACCCCGGTTGTGGTACAACAGCGCGTCACCCGGCTTAATTACAATCGCTTTGGTAAAATCAGCAACCGCCTGGTCAAACCTGCCTTCAGTCATATACTTTTTCCCACGGTAAGTATATGCCATGTGAAGCTCAAAGAAATGCTGGTCCGGGTATTTTTCGGCAATTTCAATCGCCTTTTCAAAATCCGCCAATGTTTTATTCGATTGCTGCCTTAGCCCATAAATATACCCGCGCCCGATATAAAGACGGCAATCATAGCCTTTCCCGGATTCTATGCCTTTATTAAAATAGTAAAAAGACTTGTCATAATCCTGCAAGCTTGCATAAGCAGCCCCTATGTAAGAATATGATTTCGGGTTTTCCGGGTCAAACTTAATGGCTTTTTCCAAATCCGCAATCGCTTTTTTATATTCGCCATTTTCAGAATACTGGCTGCCTCTTGCCCGGTAAGCATTTCCCAATTCTTTCATCGACTTGAACGGCATCGTCTCAAAAATCCTGATGGCTTCATTGAAATCCGCCAGAGCCTTTTCCAAATCGCCTTTATGATTATAAATCTCGGCGCGCCTTAAATATACCACATAGCCGATGTCGTTACAAACAGGCTCCACTTCAATCGACCTGTTAAAATCAGCCAGGGCTTTTTCAGCTTCGCCTAATTCCACGTAAACAGAACCGCGGTAGTATAAATCAACGGGGTCTTTCGGCAATATTTTCAGCGATTTATTGTAATATTCAAGCGCCTTATCGTAAGTGCCCATGGCATAATAAAAATACGCCAGCGAGCTTTGAACGCTGAAACGGTCTTCCCCTAACTGGGCGGCTTTTTGATAATCAGCCAGCGCAAGCTTCATGTTTTTGAGCCGCACATAATCCGTAGCCCTCCAGAGATACGCTTCCGGGTCATTTTTCAATTCAATTGCCTTGTTAAACTCCTTAAGGGCCGCTTCATGATTGCCCTGTTCATACTCAAGCCGTCCTTTGACAAGATAACCCATATAGCCCTCAGGGTCGATTTCGATAATCTTCTGGAAATCCGCAAGCGCCTCGTCCGGTTTTTTCCTTATTTCCCAGCTGATAACGCCCCTCTTATAATAAGAAAAAACCAGTTTCGGATTCAGCTCCAACGCCTTTGTATACGCATCAAACGCTTTTTCATACTGACGTTTATCGACATAAAGAAGCCCTTTTACTTCCCAAACCTCTCCGAACGATGGGTCAATTTCCAAAGCTTCATCCACCGCATTTAACGCTTCCTCCAACGATGATTTTGACATCCTTATTTTATCCAGAATCAGTTTTGCCCGCGTGCGTTTATTTTCCCCGGAGCGGTAATCGAACACTATCATACCGGAAACGAGCGCCAGTATAATTGCCGCGCCGATTGCCGCGGAAAGCGCCTTGTTCTTTTTTATCTTCCTGATAAGTTTGCCGAGCGGCCCGACCGGGCGCGAAAGGATATTACGCCCTTCCAGAAAGCGGGTCAAATCCTCTTTTAGAGCCTCCGCAGTTTGATAACGCTGTTTCGGGTCTTTGCTCAGGCATTTCAGGCATATCGTTTCCAGGTCGCGCGAAAGATTGTGGACAAATGTGCTGGGCGCAAGCGGGTCTTTATGCACAATGCTGTCCAGAATCTTATAAAGTTCTTTACCCGTAAACGGCGCCTGGCCGGTCAACACATGGTAAAACATCGCACCCATGGAGAAAATATCGCTGCGTATGTCAACTTGGCCCTTCAGCCCCGTGGCCTGCTCCGGGGACATGTAATCAGGCGTCCCCACCACGGTCCCGCTGATGGTAAGCGAGCGCTCAAACCCGCTCAACTCTTTTGCCAGCCCAAAATCCGTTAGGAATGGCCTTCCTGATTTATCCAGAAGGATATTGCCGGGCTTGATATCACGGTGGATAATTCCCTGCCTATGGGCGTATTCCAGCGCGGAAACCACTTCGGCCATAATCTCCGCCACCCGGCGCGGCTGGGGAATGTTATTTTCCGCTATCATCTCCTCCAGCGACGTCCCGTCTATATACTCCATGGTAAAATAATGGTATTTGTCCACCGTCCCTACTTCATAAACCTGAATGATGTTCGGATGCTTCAGCTTTGCCGTGGCGCGCGCCTCGCGCAGGAAACGCTCCTCATAATCCTTGCCTTTTGAGGTCATTATCTTAAGCGCCACTTTGCGGTTAAGGTCCGGGTCGCGCGCCAAATAAACCAGCCCCATCCCGCCTTCGCCAAGCTTCTTTTCAATGATATATTTTCCGAAACTCCGGATATTCTGTTCAGGCTGTTCCTGGATATTCTCGCTGATAAAAAACTGTTCCAGCCACGGTTTCACCCAGCGGTGCTCGGCAAGCGGCTTGAGTTTGCCCGGATGGCGCGCGCAAAACTCACGCACGTCGCCGCTTGTCCACCAGGACTTGAATTCGTCCAACGACTTAAACTCCCTGATTTTCAGCTTGCTTTTGTAGTCCATAAAATTATCCGACCTTAGTTTCCGAATAGCGGACTGACCAGCATGAAAATAATTGCCAGCGTGATAAGGACCGTGGCAAGTATGCTGATAGCGTTAAAAACAGGGCCGTTGGTGTATTGGCCCATGACCTTCTTCTTATTTATTAAAATAACCATGGTAATAAGGACAAACGGTAGGACCACCCCGTTGACCACCTGCGAAATGACCATGACATCTATCAGTTTTTTATCCGGGATAATGAGTATGATTGCGGCGCCGATAAAAATCTGGAAAGTGAAGAGCCAGTAAAACTGGGGCGCTTCGTTGAACCTTTTGGAAACGCCGCTTTCCCACCCGAAAATCTCGCAGACGGAAAACGACGTGGAAAGCGGCAGTATCAATGCCGCGCCGACGCTCGCCACCAGAAGCCCAATCCCGAACAATGCGAAAGCATAATCTCCGGCCAGGGGCTGGAGTGCGCGCGCCGCCTGGTCCGCCGTTTCTATTTTTATCCCTGCTTTATGCAGGCCTGAACACGTGATGATAATGAAAAATATCACCACCATAACGCTCAAACCGGAAGCAATCGTTTCCCACCGGAAATATTTATAGTCTGAAATACGGATGCCTTTTTCCACTACCGCCGACTGGTGGTAAAAAACCATCCACGGCGCCACGGTCGTCCCGATTAACGCCACAAACAAGACGAAATAATCGTGCCGGAAACTGATATTGGAAATATTAAAAGTCTCCCGGCCGATTTCCCTCCAGTTCAAAGGTTCCATGAAGCCGGCGACTATATAGGAAGCAAAAAAAACGGTGCCGATTAAAAAGAGCTTCTCGACTTTCCGGTAATTGGCTTTTATCGCCAGGAGCCATATCAAAACCGCCACCACCGGGACCGAAATATATTTGCTCACGCCGAAAAGCTGCATGGAAGCGGCCACCCCGGCGAATTCCGCCACGGCATTCGACATGCCCGCGAAAAACTTCCCGATAATCAGGTAAAAGGCGAAACGTATCCCGAAGTTCTCCCGGATGAGGTCGGAAAGGCCCTTGCCGGTCACCGCACCCATCCGCCCGCTCATTTCCTGATACAAAACCAAAAGCACGCATACCGGGATAATCATCCAGAGCATCTTAAGCCCGAATTGGGCGCCGCAAACCGAATACGTGGTAATGCCGCCCGCATCGTTACCGAAATTCCCGGTGATTAGCCCCGGCCCCAGCAAAGAAAAGAACAGGATGATACTCGCCCAAAAACCCGCCTTAGCGGGAACAGACGGCTTGGCCGCGGAGATATCCACCGCCGCCAGGGGAAGCTTTACATCACACTTGCCGTTCGCTTTCTGGTCTTGCTGGCTCATTGGATTCCTTATCTAATTTCCACCCCCACGAAACGGGGTGCATCAGGGGATGGAAAAGATACTATTTAGCCTTAAGATTACGATGTGTCAAGTTAAAAATCAAATTTGTGCGATATTATTTTTGACTTTTCAGGATTATATGATAAATTATAGTTCTATGAAAACCTTCAAGAAAATCCTGGTTTTCACGCTCTTAACAATCCTCTTTGCCGGCGCCGGATTCATCTGGGGCGTAAGCGAATATTCGCATAATAACGGAATCTCCACCCCTGCTGCGGTCAACGCCATCATGGTTTATTTGGGCCTGCAAAAGGATAAAAACGCCCCGGCGGAAATCGCCAAAAAGCCGGACCCGCCAGAGCCGCCAAGGCCGCCCAAACCTCCTCAGCCGCCCAAGCCCCCCGAACCGCCCATCCCGATAACGCCGAAGATGGATTCGGAAACCGCCCAAAAGATTTTAACGGATGCCGAAACGGATTATAAACTCCTGCGTTTCGAAACCGCTTCCGCACAGCTCAATAAAGTCCTGAAAGGCGAACCCACCCCGGAACTCATCCAGCAGGCAATCGAATTGAACAGGAAATGCATCGCCTTCAACCGGCTGTTAAAGCCGATTACCCTGGATGATATGACCGACCTTTCCGGCATGGTCAAAATGAAGCTGGCCAACGGGCAGGAAATCGTTGCCAAGCTGCTGGACGAAAGCAATTCTTCGGTCCGGGTAAATTACCAGGGGATGGAAAAAACCTACTTGATAAGGGAAATTTCTAACTACACCAAACTATCCGGCGAGGATTACAAGAAACTTCTCCAAACCGAATACGAGAAAAAACTCATCCGCCTGGATAAACCCACGGCCATGGATTATTACCGCCTGGCGGTTTTTTGCTACAAAGGACAGCTATATAACGACTCGCTCAATATGCTGGAACTGGCATGGGAAAAGGACGAAAATATAGCCGATGCGGTCGGCGGGACTAAACCCGCTCCCCCACCGGATGACCCTCCGCCGCCTGAACCGACGGTCGACCTGACCGGGCTGGATGGTAAAGAACAAATTGCCCTGGCGCAGAAATATTATGCCGAAGGCAAGGAACACATGGAAAACACCTTTGACAAAGGGCCGGATTTCGACAAGGAAAACGAGAACGCCCGCACCGCTTTCAAGAAATCGCTGGAAATCTACCGCAAGCTCCAGGAAAAAAAGCCCGATGACGATACGCTTGCCCTGCGCATAGAGGAAATCGAAAAATCCCTCATATTCATCAGGAAGCAAACCCGGATAAAGAAACAGTGACTCCACCGTGCCTCACCCGATAGGATTGCGTATAGATATCACCGGTTCACCGGGCTTTATGAGATGTTGTCTGCCGAATTGATTTGCACATCAGTGGGCAGGCTGGAGTTGGCTTTGGCAGCGGAAGCCAAAAGCATTTTAAGCCTGGCTTTATTAGCCGGGTCCATTTCGTCGAATTTGATGCCCACCCCGTTCACCTGCAATCCCGGCGCCTCGCGCACCCAGGCAACCGTTCCCTTGGCGTTAATGACGTCATCTTTCAGGAATGGCGCGGAGATGTTTAAAGAGAGGCTGGATTTCAGCTTGAATTTTTCCTTGCTGATGAATTGCACTCCGCCTTCGGAGATATCCAGGACGATGTATTTTACAGAAGGGCTTTTTAAAAGGCCCATCAGCCCTTCGGGTTTATATTGGATTTTACAGCCGTCAATGATGTAGCGGATTTGGCTCCGTTCTTTCTTTTCTTTGCCTGCCATATCTCGTCCTCTTATGAGTTATACCATAAATAAAACCTCACTTTAAGTCAAGAGAATTTCGGGAATTAATGGGAATAAATAGAATGACGTTACACAACCAGGAGCATCATGCCTAATGCTATAAAAAGAAGTGCCAGTAATAATTTACTCAGAACTACGTTCTTTTGGGCAAAAACCTCCATCGCCTTCGAGCTCACCCCGAAATAGGAGAGCATAAAGACTACCACCAGCGGCAGGATAAACATGAGATTATAAAGAACCAGATACCCCATCGCATGTGTCTTTAATTCAGGGTCTTTCATCACGAAAATAATGGTCGGCAGATATACTTGGCCGGTGCAGACCGCCTCAAAGAGCGTTACCAGGAACCCGGTCACGACCATCCCGAGAATCAGCCTCTCCCGGCCCATGTTATTCCGGATGGCCGCGTGTATCTTTTGTTTCAGCGAAAGCGGCAGTTGCAAGACCATCCCTCCGGTCTTTTTAGTCCTCAAATAAACCGCCATGTCGTAAAGGCTCAATGCCGCAAAAGAGAAAACCATTGCCGCCATACCGTATAAAACAATATGTGCCATCACGGCATAAGCGGAAAGCGAACGGACCGCGTTAAAGAGCCCCACTCCCAAAAGCAAATAGGTGGCAAAAACACTCATCGTATAAACTATTCCTGCCAGCAGGATCTCGCGCCGCCGCATCCCGGCAAATGCCAGGAAGGAGACGAAGAAAACCACCGTGGCAAAGGCGCACGGGTTAAACCCGTCCAGCAAACCCGCTCCTATTAACGCCATGATATTAAAGGAGTTGAAGCGTTCCTTGATTGCCTCCGGCACCTTACCAGCTTGCGCGCCCGGAATCGCCTCAGGCGAAATATCCCTGAAAGTATCTGGCGCTTTTAACGCCTGCTCGATTAACCCATCGAGCCCACTTACGATATTCTTCGTCCCGCCCAAATAATGCCCCCCGACAAAGACCGAGACAGGCTCGTTTGCCGTTATAGCGCACTTCTTTTCCATATTGACTAAGAGTTCATAATTCGCCTCATCGCCGATATCGTATTTCTTTAAGACTATCTTATCGCCGTATTTGGCGTAGAGCTTGGGGAAAAGACTGCCTTCCAGTTCGAAGCACCCGCCGCAGCCGACCGAGTAGAAATAATTAATCGCGACACCCCCTTTATCCCGGCACATGGCCTTTTCCACGAGTAACCCATCCAGTTTTTTCATAACCTCGCCCTGGCCGATGTAAAAATAATCGCCCATGAACATCTCGATATCCGCGTGTCCCGGCACCATGTATTCTTTCTCGAACCGGGCAAAGAGGCGAAAGGACTCCAAATCCTTTGCCAGATGTTCCGTAAAAGTTATCTCCGGCCGTATTTTCTTAAGTTCATCAAGGCGTTTGGTGATTGTCTCGTAATCCTTGGCAACGCGCGTGCGGAAAATAACCGCCTCAGAGACACCCAAGCCAAACCCTTTGCCTTTAATCCGGCCGGTGACGTTGAATTTAGCAATCGGCTTGGAATCGTTATTGATATGGATATAAAGATAAATCCGGAACCTGGTGTTTAAGGTATGGTTAGCGTGGAGTATTACTTCTATTTCCCCTATTTCGTTTTTCGTCTCTCGTCTCTCTTCTTTCGTCTCTCCTCTTATTATCTTTGCGCTCAGGCACTCGCAGGAAGGGCGTATCTGGGTGATTTCTCCGCTGGCATTGGCCGGCAGGGTAATGATTACTTTCTGGCGGTATTCCTTATCCAGCTCCACCTCACCGGCATTCCATTCGGAAGGGGAAAGTTGTATGGCTTCTTGGGCATGGATGAAAGCAGGAAAAACCGCAAGAAAAAATGATATGAGGAGTATTATCTTGGCTGATTTTCTAAGGGCTTTGAATTTCATTACTCTAATTATATCAAGATGTTACATCCAAGTCAACAATAAATATACATCTAAAGAAAAGGGGCGTATTTACCCCGCCTGACGGCGAGGCAGGAACTACGCCCCTTAACCTTAGCCTTTTTCTAGTGACCTACACCTGGCTAACCTGGACATCCAGCCAGAGCCGTTTTGACGCATCAAGGATGAAATCCACGTGGGATAAACCGCCCGTCGTAAAGGACTCCAATCCCAGTGATGGGTCAACGAATCCCTGGACAATCCGGTTGGTGATGGTATTCTGCTCGGCGATGACGGCCGCGTCATAGTTGTTCTTGACTATGTTCGCTCCCGCCTGGACAAGCCGGTGTTCCAGAGCCGCTT